>PFTR01000130.1 GCA_002789675.1 Alphaproteobacteria bacterium CG_4_9_14_3_um_filter_47_13
CTTCTTCATTTTCATTTTGTACCTCATGCTCGTTTGCATGAAATGATTCTACAGGATTTTTACAGTCTTTTGCAGAGGGTTCTATAGAAATTTTATCAGGAATTTCAAAGCGGTTTATGATGGCTCATGGTCAGAATAGGAACGAAAAGACAGAATACGCCTGTTTCTATATTACCTCAAAAATAGGAAACAATTAAATCCGGATTTTGGCTTGAAAAAGATCAGATGATGAAGTATAAAATAGCTACACACCTTCTATTACTACCGTTTGTCCGGGGATCTTAAGATCTCCGGATCTTTTTTTAGGATCTACCGCAAATCATCAAAAGAAATTCCCATTGGAAAACGAGAATTTCCGAAAAAATAATATAAAACAACCAGAATGATAACAGCAACCAAAGCCATTATTAATTTCGTAGAAAAAGGGGTGTCGACTTTTTGACTCTTTTTTATATTTTGTGGCTTTTGTGGCATAATTTTCTCCTTATATGAACTGATTCGACATTCTGAATTAACACGCAACAATATAAGAATTCTACCCATGCACAGGGGAAACTTCAATGAAAGAAGACAACATGAATAACACGCAGAACATACCGGAACCCGTTGAAGGCAGATTTATATACCAGATTGATGCGAATATCAGGATCAGATTCAATGGCGATGGCTGGGTCGAGGAAATTGGAAAGGGAGGGCCGGATGATCCTTTAGGAACAAAATTGCAAGGAAAACCGGCCAGTAAACGCGATGATATTTATGCCCGGCGTTACTATGATCTTCTCTCCAGAGCCGTCATTATTGATATCCATCCTAAAATCTCCACGGACATGAGTGGCGCAGATGGCCTTATCATGTTCAGGGATATAGACCCGGATGCCCCGCTTTATGAGCGTATCAACAAAATTATTGCCATTTCCAATCATGCTTTTGGCACAAATATGAAACTGCTTGGATCTTGATAATCTCTATGCTGCCCGTTTTTCCTCGCGGGCTATTTTAGGCTCGCGACCCGCCGCACTGCATAAAATCTGATAGAGTTTTCCCACATCGCTTGACATAAAAGTCGCCGCCAACAGATCGCCATAATCATTGGCAACAGCCTGCTCGTGCAATTCTTCATATTGACGTAAGAAGCGTTGAACATAGCTACGGAATTCACTGTCCTTGCTAAACTTATCCCTTATTTTATCAAGCGGCAGATTATCCCCCATCTGTGCCAATCGTCTGGTAAAGGCAGCAACATCGCCTTTCTGAAATGCTTTCCATGTTCTTTCAGGAACTTCACCTTCCTGCAACCTCGTCAGATCAACAGACAGGGAATGCAAGGATTCCACAATAAATTTGGCCGCCCCCATAAAGGCATTGCGCTGCGTCCGCCACTCTTCCTTACGAATTTTCTCGGTATGCTGGGCGGCATCCTGCACGGCTTTAAACAAGGCATTAGACTGCTTGCTAAAGGCCACGGACGTTTCATCCGCCGCTTTAATTGCCGCCGAAGAAACATCCAGTAAACGAGCGGACTCCTTCGCAAGAGCCCCGCGAGAGGTATCAATCCCGGAAACAACAGAATGGGCTGCCGTGCCGATTTCCTCCAGTCTGACAGTTAGTTGCGAAAGCGAAGCGCTGACACGATCCGTTGATTCAGCAGACATTTCAACAATAAGTGCGGTCTGCCGTTTCATTTCACTACCGTAGTCCTGTGATGTTTTCAGGGCAACACCCACCTGCTCCCCGATTTCTCTCGTCTTCATGGCAAAGCTATCGCCAGTTTTCCTGATTTCCATGAGGCTTGCTTTGGAAACCTGTATCAGATCATCGGATTCCTCTTTCATTTTCCGCACAAGATTTTCGGTCAGTGTAACGGTTTTTGCCGAAGCCATATTCAGATTTTCACTTTCCTCTCTGGCCTTGCTACTAACCTTATCGAACCGAATGACGGCCTGTTCCGTGGTTTCATCAATTTTCCGCGCTGACTTGCCCAGCTCCTCGCCCACACTACTAATCTGCGCAAGTGCCTGCCCTACAGATTCAGACAGCTCATGAAACTGATTATTAACGGTATACTGGACATTTTCAATTTTAAGAAGCGCGTGATCTGTCATCAAATGAATATCCGAAGACTGGTCACGCAAGGCCGCCTCAATTTCATGCATCTTCTCGCTTGCCGATATAGAAGCCCGTTCGATATCCTCGACCCTCTCCTGCATTTCATTGCTGGAGGATTTCAGAATAACGGCGGCTTTATCTGCGCCATCTTCCAGATTCTTAAGCCGTTCATCAAAAATAATACCGATCTCCTGAAGCCGATCAAGATTATTTATGGCCGAGCTTTTGAAACCGGTTTGTAATTCCTCGAATTTCTGTTGTGCTTCCGAAGCTTTTTCAATGACATCGGCAAAGACAGGAGAAAACTCTGTGATCGTTTCATCAAGAGACACAACAACCGACTTGAGAGAATCCGTAGAAATTTCACTCCGTTCTTTGACGGTAACCGTGGCATTTTTCATTGATTCATCAAGTTCTTTTAATTCCCCGATTGCACGTAATGTTACATTGCTAACCTCGCCGCAACGTCCGGCAATCTGGCCTTCCAGTCGGGAAATATCACCAACAGCACCTTCTGAAAGGGAGGTCAGACGACCGGCCTGATCTTCAAGTGCCTGCCGGACTTTCTCAAGACTCTCCAGAGACTCCACCACTTCACTTTGCAAAGATGACTTCTGAAGTCCTATTTGCTCGTTTATGCTGCGTGCATTTCCTGAAATCTGCCCGGCCAATCCTGAAATTTCCTGTGCCTGCCCGCGCAGAATATTACGTATGTACTCCGCCCCTTCCCGCGCTTTATCACTGGCTTCATTCAAATCGGCAACGCGCCTGGTCAGTGTCTCTTCAATTTGCATATGCTTGTAATCAGCTTCCTTGACCGCCGTTCCCATCGCTTTTAACGGCTCTTCAAGCGCCATTTGAACAGATTTAATCCGTTCAACCATACCGGAAGCAGAAACATTAATTCTCTCACTCTGATCCTCAACAGCGTCAGATAACTTCTTGATTTGTAAATCAGAAAGATTCGCAGCCTGTTCTATTTGTTCGCGGCTTTTTTCGAGAAGCTCGACAATAATTTTAATATGTTCGACATTTCCCTCGCCAGATTCATTCAGTTTCTCAATATGATTGCGCGTGGTTTCGATCAGGTTTTCTGCCTGATTTTTTGCTGACCCTGTTGCCTTTTCCAGAGATTCTATGGAACGGCGGACAGCAGAACTAACAGATTCCGCTCCGGAAAGCGCTACGGCCATCGCTTCTCCCAATTTACTTGCGGCTGATACTCCGGCCTCTTCAATCTGCTCGGACTCTTTAGTGATTGCACCAACGGTCTCCCGCAAACGATCTGCCTGCGCGCCAATACGTACCTCCAGATCTTCGGTTTTTCCAGCCATGTAATCGGCAGCATCATTCAGATTCCCAAGACTTGTATTAATCGTATCGGCAATACGATCTGCTTGTTTTGCGACCGCTTCCGCCCCACTGTCCAGCGCTTCACGGTGATCCTGAATTGTTTCGCTTGATTGCGCCATAGATTCAAGTGCTTTATTAGTAACTTTTTCCAATCCGTTGATTTGACTTTGAATACTGGCAGCAAGCTTGTTTGTTTCTTCCGAGACATGGTCTGCAGCACCAGAGAGTCCTTCAATATGTTTGTCAAAATCACCACTCAGATTTTTCAGCCGTCCGGCCACAGAATCTACCGACTGATTCAGGCTCTCGAAGCTACTGGCCAGATGTTTTTCAATGGCTCTGGCTTTGTCCCCGGCTTTACCGGCAGCATCAATAATTCTATCAGATCCCTTGCCCATTGCCGCTTCAATCTCTGCCGCACGACCAAGAATTGTTTGTGTTGCAGAATCCCATGCTTGCGCGCCGGCTTTTGTTTTTTCATCAATATGGGATGTCCGTTCCGCAATTTCATCGGTCAGAACAATCAATGTCTGTGCGCGCTCATGGAGATTTTCAGCCAGACGATCAATATGAAATTCTGTTTTTTTAGAAACGCCTACAAAATCACGTACTTCGGCGCGTAAACTCTGACGGGCGCGACTGATTGCCTTGGTAACGGCTTTGGAGGATGTTGAAAGCTCCGCAGCCTGCTGGCAAAGACGCTCGATATCCCTGCTGACGCGGCTGTCGCGTTCCTCTGAAGGGAAAATGATGGATTGCAGCTCGGTACGCAGCGCTTCGGAATAACGCCGGATATCCGCACCACGCATGGCATAACCAAGCACAACCCAAAGCAATGCCACCGGCGCAATAATGCCGGCCAGTAACCCGCCAAGCTGTGGGGGCGCCATGCCTGCCAGCCCCATAAACCCGTATGTTGTTATCATATAACCAAAGCCATAGAGCAGCCAGAGCACCGTTACGCCAATCCCGCCATAACCAAGAGCCTTTTGCCACAACGATCTTTTTATTGGCGCGGCATTGACCGGACTGAGCATCAGGACATTATCGTCTTCGGCTTCTTTCGCTTCGGAATGAGTGCTTTCCTCGAAAACAGGCGCGCTCCGCGTTGCCGTTACCTTCAAATTCATGGCATCTGTCTTGCCCGGATCAGGAGAGGCCGTAATACGCAAATGTCTTAAACCGGATGATTTTTCCCGAAGCGCTTCTATCCTCTGCGCCGTGATCTCCGGTATCCGGCTGGCCTGCTTTTCTGCTAGACTTCCTGCCCTTTTTTCTTCTACATGACCCTCTACATGACCCTCGGAGATTTCCTTCGTTGCATCTTTGCTCTGGTCTTGTTTTGTAGCAGATAATATGGACATGACGGCTCGTTCCCCGTTTCTAGCGTTTGAAAGAATATGCGAATTTGGAAAGAGTGCTTTATACACATACTGGCACGCTTCTTCAATCTGCCATAAAATGATGTCGTCCCGGTCACGATGCGTATATCCGCGTCAACCCTTCTGTATCAACGACAAAGAGAAAATTTAAAATCCTGTGGATGATTGGGGATAAGTTTATTTACACGATCACACGAAGCCAATAAAGAAGCCCTACACAGACAGGCTTTAATTTGCGCTTAGATGAAATTTGCTTTCTGTCCTGATATAGAAAATATTTGTTTTATAAAAATCCATGAACAAAAAGACAGCGGCAAAGCTATTGCACAAAAGGATCGCGCATGAGAATTGTATCATCACGCTCTGGACTTGTGGACAGCATGGCAACAGGAGCGTCAATCAGTTCTTCAATATGACGGACATATTTGACAGCGGCTGCCGGAAGCTCTGCCCAGGAGCGCGCCCCGTACGTGCTTTCTTTCCAGCCGTCTATTATTTCATAGACAGGCTCGACATTCTCCTGCGCTATTTGTGAGGATGGCAGGTAGTCAATCTCTTTCCCTGCCAGTCTGTAGCCAACACATATCCTGATTTCATCCAGCCCGTCCAGCACATCAAGCTTGGTCAGGGCAATACCGTCAATACCTGCCGTCTTGACGGCCTGCCGCACCATTGCCGCATCAAACCAGCCACAGCGCCGCTTGCGGCCTGTTGTTGTGCCGAACTCATGGCCTTTTTCACCAAGAAACGCACCAATTTCATTATTCTGCTCGGTTGGAAACGGCCCCGAACCGACTCTTGTCGTATAGGCCTTGGTAATCCCCAGCACATAACCCACACTGCGCGGCCCTACGCCAGAACCCGTGGCGGCATGTGCGGCCATGGTATTGGAGGATGTCACATAAGGAAACGTGCCGTGATCAACATCAAGCATCACACCCTGCGCCCCTTCAAACAGGATTTTTTCACCGCGCAACCGCGCTTCATCCAGCCGTTTCCAGACTGGTCCTGCATATTGCAGAAGACTGCCGCTGATCTGCATCAGGCTGTCATAGACCTGCGCTGTGGTAAATTGCTCCGCGCCCAGCCCTTTGAGCAGGGCATTATGATGCAAAAGCAGATTCTCGATCTTTTGCTTCAAAAGCGCTTCATCGGCCAGATCACAAACCCGAATGCCACGCCGCGCCACTTTATCTTCATAAGCAGGACCAATACCGCGCCCCGTTGTCCCGATGGATGAACTCCCCCGCGCCACTTCCATTGCCCGGTCAACCGCCCCATGCATTGGCAGAATCAGACTGGCATTATCGGCAATCATCAGACTTTCGGGTGAAATCTCCAGCCCCTGCTTGCGCACGGTATCAATCTCTTCCAGCAGCGCCCATGGGTCAATCACAACTCCGTTGCCGATTACCGACAGTTTTCCGCCCCTGACAATACCGGACGGCAGCAAATGAAGTTTATAGACAACTCCGTCAATAACCAGCGTATGACCGGCATTATGGCCACCCTGAAACCGCACCACAACATCGGCACGACTCGACAGCCAGTCCACAATCTTGCCCTTGCCCTCGTCACCCCATTGCGACCCGATTACCGCGACATTCGCCATAAAATATTCCTTTCTTCAGAACGTCTAAAAGACCATGAAAAGCGTATATCAGCAAGTGGGGAATATAAAGGGATCTATAAAAATACAGTCTTTAAAGAATAAGAAAATAGCGCTTTTATTGTCTGGTACTATTTAAAGTCTCCATCAAAGCTTTCAAATCTGTACCATTTAACAAGGTCTGCCCCTGTTCGTTCAGCTCCAGATGGTAGGTCCTGATATCCCGTCCTTTGGCATCTTTTTCCATCTGTCCAACCATTTTTATGACGGACAGCATCGCAAGAGATTTCTGGATTTTTGTTTTTCTGGCCTCCCCAAGATCAGGACGCGATACAATTTTATTAAAGCTATCAACAAGATAGTCAATTCCGTATATTTCTGTCCTGGCATTTCCCGTGGCTCCCAGCGCCGCTTTTAAATCTGCTTTCATCATGGCATTGGTCAGAATATTATAATCATTATTTCCGACATACGTATTTTTCAGTGTCAGATTGGTCTGCGCCTTTGTTAGCAATTGTGGCAACATCATTGCGGCATTCATTCCGACCAAAGCGCCGGCCTGCGGAGTCTCCGTAACTCCCTGAAGAGACGTTCTGCCAAGCTCGGCCATTTCTTTATAGGGAAGATTATTAATACTGAGATCAATATTAACATGATCAGGGACAAGGGCTTTGTCCTCGGCACTCATGGCAAAAGTCTGTAAGCCATCATAGGCCGATGTTATCCCCATCGTCACCAGTCCGCTACGGAACCCCGTCATATTAAAACCGAGCTTCGAATGATCCATTTTAAAATTTCTGGCAGAAGCCTTTGCCGTTTTCGGCATACTCAAAGAAAAATCCCGTACCGCAACGGTTACACCAAACCCGTCCCACGCACTCCCCATGAAGTCGGCAATCAGATTATAAAGCCCCATGACATGGGCACTACTGGCTTTTTTGCCCTGTCCGCTCTGGCTCTCTGTCAAGGCACTGATTTTTTCCTGGTAATCAAGGACAGCATCAAAAGAATAATCTTTCACAGTAGACGTAATTTTCATTTCTCCCAAACGGACATCTCCGCCCGTGCGATCGGAATGTGCATGCAGTCCGGATAAAATAACATCGCCGGAACCGGACCACAGCCCCTTTCCATCGGGAGTCATATCTGCGATCACTTTCATAACCGGAATGGAAATACGTGTCTGGTCATCAGACTGCGTAATGATGATATCGCCATATTGCGCGTTTAATTTAATAAAGTTTTTTAAAGTCTCGTGCCATATTCCGGCAAAATTCTGGTTCTTGATCTCGACAGTGACAGAGGATTTATTCTGCGAATCGTAATAAATAATCGGTGTTGGCAGCGCCACAGTCATCTTCCATTGCTCAGACGTATCCCCGGGTAAGGTATTTACCGAAATCATCCCGATATCTGTATAAGAACCATCGGCTTGTTCAAGTCTCATATGAGGCAGGGTCACGGCATAATAGGAACCGCTTGGCTCGACCATAATTTTTCCTTCAGTGACCAATTCGGCATCGCCGGATTTTGCCAGATCCTTGTATTGTTCAAGAACGTCTCCAAAAATATGCTCCAGCGTCTTAATATCATCTTTTGTATTCCTGGCAAAAGCAGGCTGAGAGAAAAACAAGGCCAATGTAAAAAAAGTGAATAAAAAAGCGTGAATACAAAGAATACGCTGGGTCATATTAATCTCCGAGGGTCATTTACGTTATATATTAAAAGCTATCAAAAAATAAAGAATGCTGCAATGCAGGTTGCAGTAATTTATTTTACGCATTATATTATCATGAATGTCACATATAGAGATGAAGAAATTTACGCTGACGGAAGATGGGACGCTCCTTTTCCGGACAGATCCGACAAATCCCCTTCCCGGCAAACCCGTTGGCCGGATTATAAAAGGGGATGCTCTTTTGCAGCCTGACATCGACATTACGGACTCCGGTATTGATACCGGAAATGTCAAAGAATGGCTGGCGCTTCATATTAACGAGACCCTTCCTTCGCTCGCCCTTCTCAAGGATGAGGAAGAAATTCAGGAACCGGCGCGTAACATTGCAAACAAAATTTACGAATCATTGGGAATATTGCCCCGCGCAGAACTTGAAGATGATATCGCGGCTTTGGATGAAACAGGTCGTGCAGCCTTGCGTCAGCGTAAAATAAGACTGGGTCTTCTACTGGTTTTCCTGCCATTACTGAATAAACCAGCCGCTGTGCGCTTGCGGGCGCTACTCTGGAATTTATGGAAGAATAAAGAGCTACCTGCTTTTGTACCGAATGATGGAGTTACCTCCATCTCTATTGCTGACAAAGACAATATTGATCCGCTTTACTTCCGTGCCATCGGCTATCCTGTTTATGGATCCCGTGCGATCCGCGTGGATATGCTCGACCGCCTCATCAGTGCCGTCTATGACAATGCGAATAAGGGCGTTTTTCAGGCACGGCATGAAATGGCAGAATGGCTTGGCTGCCCGATTCCAGATCTCTATACGGTGCTGGAAGCCATGGGTCACAAAAAGATCCATGATCCTGCCGATGATATAACAGTGGGAACCGAAACCAGAGAAGAACCAAAAGAGACCATAATCTCTGAGTCCGGTACGAGCGCTCCTGTGGCTGAAACAGAAAACAGCCCTACAGAAAATCCACCGCCAGCGCAGACCAAAAAACCCGAGCTGGCAACATTCCGCTTGCGAAAAGGAAATGCTTACGGAAAGTCGCAGCACCGAAAAACACCGGAAGCGGCTAATGCCCCCCCTAAAAAACTATTTCAAAAGCCTCATAAGAAAAAAGACGACAAGCCCCGCGAGAAGCCGGAGCGTATTATGTCTGCCGTATCCAAAAAGAAGATAGAAGATTCACCTTTTGCGGCACTTAAAGATTTAAAAATCCTGAGTAAAGAGTAACCTTTAATATGCGCATTTTATATTTGCTTGCCGGGTTTATTTTTCTGCTTGGTACAGCAATGCCTGCTTCTGCCGCCCGTTTTTCAGGTTCCTATCTGCTACAGATGTGTGAAATGAGTGCCGATGGCAGGGAAACAGTCCCCGGTGGCCATACGACCTGTCAGGCTTATATTGCAGGCGTAATTGATTATCACAATGTTTTACAGTCTCTGAATATCGCGCCAAACGTCAATATCTGTATTTCCGAAAAAGTCACCATGAATGATGCTCATGCTGTTGTTCTGGACTATCTGCGCAAACACGGCGAACATGATGACTTCGTTGCCGCACCAGCCGTTACAATGGCACTCTATGAAGTTTTTCCCTGCAAGTCAAAAAACAGGAAGAAATAACGACCCGACTACCCGACATTATTCATGATCCAGCCAAGCAGAATAATCTGTGGCACAGTTATCATCGGCATGGAAAAAGCAATCAGCCATTTTTTTGTGAATTGCCGGATAACCATAATTTCCGTGTAGTCTGTAGCAACCCCCGCCATCAGAAAAGCAAAACCATTCCCCGGCGCGCCCGCCCGTGTCACAAGTTCGGCACCGACCGGTGTAGAACCTTCGGAGCAAACCTCGATAATCGTGGTTGCCAGCAAAGTCAGAAGCAGACCCATCAATGTAGGGCCAAAATAAGCCACCAGCATATCAGTTGAAACAAAAGCACGAATTAAAGCCGCAATAATAATTCCCAGAAACAGCCATCGCATCACCATTTTCCCATCGAACCAGCCATCATGCAGAACATCTTTCAGAAAGCCGGGCGTTAGCCTGAAACCTTTCAAACGCTCTTTCGCATCCTTGATGATATCAAAATCAGCGTCATTTTTGACCGTATTCGGGTTATCCGGCAAAATCTTATGTTTGACCAGTATCATATAGATAAACCCGGTAAGAATGGCAATCACGGCTGAACCGGCAATAAAAACCAGCGTCCATGGTAAACCGACCAATGCCACCAGAATCAATGTCAAAGTGATCGAGTTCCACGGGCTGGCAATCAGAAATGTCATGACTTGTGCCAGTGATGCGCCCCGCTCGTATAATTTTGCCCCGACCATTAAAATACCGTGAGAGCACAAATCAAGCAAAAGTCCGGCGAGGGCCGCACGGATCAAACCGCCAAATGTATCACCTCGCCCTAACAGCACATTAAAATAGCTCCGGGGAACCTTGTTCATTAACCCCACAGCCAGAAAACCGAAAAGGATACCCCACCAGACCGTCCCCAGAATATCAACAACAGCATGGGAAAAATGAAAAATAGCGGGTATTGGTACAGAAAAAATAAAAGCAAGACAGGACAGCACAAGAATCCCCAGCGTCCCATAGAGCATATAATCAAAGCGTTCTTTTCCTGCCGGATGGCAGCTATCCGTATGGCAATGCGACATAGGACTCAAGATACTCCAATTCTAAAAAAAGAAAAGGAGCCTTTACAGGACTCTTTTTCAAAAAAAAATAGGATAACAACCGTTTTAAGCGGCTTTTTGCGCTTTTTTACCGGAGAGATCCTTTGCAAGACGAGGTAGTCATTGATAACCTGTACGGCCTGCTTTCATATTGGCAGGAACAGCCGCAGCGATTTTTTTCGGATGATCAAGCTTCAGGTTATCCATGATTTTGATGAAATCTTCTTCACTTTCACCGATTTTAAGGCGGGGATTATATTTTTTCTCTTCACCGATACGGGAAAATAACATACCTTTATAATCATGCGCCGGATAGACAATTGTCTCGTCCGGCAAGGTAAACAGCTTGTCATGGACACTGTGATACAGGGAAGCCGCCGATCCGGACTGAAAATCAGTTCTTCCGCAGCCTCTGATTAGCAATGTATCTCCGGTAAAAACGGCTCCCTCCCCGTCATCCCCTTCCACATAATAGCTGGTACAGCCACCAGTATGTCCCGGTGTAGCCAATGCTGTAATAAGGGTTGATCCGATAGCAAGTGTTTCACCATCTTTTATAAACTGATCCGCACCGTCTACATCATTTGCCGCACCATAAACAATTTGCGCGCCTGTACGGTCTTTAAGCATTGAAGCCGCCGTTATGTGATCGGCATGGATATGGGTTTCCAGCACATAGGTTAGGCTCACTCCCAACTCCTGCAATAATCTGCTATCACGCTCGATTTGCTCCCATACAGGATCAATAATCACTGCTTTGCCGGAGTCTCTATCCATTAGGATATAACTCCATGTCGCGCTTTCCGTATCAAACAACGGACGAATTTTATAGGACTTTATACTCATACGATTAAAAGTATCATAAAATCCGCAGAAAACAAGGGTGCACAAATATCTTAATAAAAGTTAATAACTTATTGAAATGTAAACAAAAAATAAATAGATAAAATGCAATCTATCCTTTACATAATTTTAAACCTGTTTTGGCAAGATAACTAAACAGAATAATTTTTCTGTGGATAATAAATCAGCTGTGGGGGACTGATGAGTACCAATACTAATACCAAAGATATTTTCTTTGAAGAAGAAAAACAATTACGCGAAGAGCAGAGGCTATCAGGAGCTGCCGAGAAAGAGAGCCAACGAAAGCTCTCTGTTATAGAACCGGTTGCCACGGCTCGTCTTACGCAGGAATTTGATAAAAAAGGGTTTGAAGCCGGAATCCAGTTTTTCCCTCTGACGGAAAGAGCCGAAAATGATGAAAATCTTGCTATAGACGAGCAAACCCGGGAGAAACAGGCCGAAATGCGCACAGAGGTCAACAGAGCCGCTGGCGGAGTCTCTAAAAATGCAAAACTTGGCCTGAAGGAAACAACCCACCCGGATGGGGATAGCCTTAACAGCAGAACCATGCTGCAGATGAGTGACCTGCTCATCCAGCAGGCCTATAATAACAAATTAAGTTTCAATATTAATGGGCAGGATATTAATCTGACACAAGGCCAACTGCATGATTTTGCAAAAGAAACTGCAGAAAAAGAAGAAGAAAAACTCAAAAACCTGAAACAGGCAGGCGCTGCCGCAGAAGACATTCGCAACGCCGAAAGAAACCTGAAAGATTTAAACCGCCTTGCCGAATTATCGGACTATAAAAAAGGGATCATGACTCCTGACAAAGAAGAGGAAGTGCAAAATATCTTTGATAATAATGAGAATATAGCAAAAATAGTTTCTGATTATGTGCCTGAAAATGAAGTCATAGCAAAAATGGAAGAAATTAACCACCTTCGGAAAGAAGGAGAATCTAATAATTTATCGCAGGAAGACATAGAACAACAAGAAGCACAGATCATTAAATCCATACCAGAAGATCAAAAATGGTATTTTGAAGAAAGAAATCGACAAAAGCAAAATACGATATCCGAAGATACAAATGCACCCTTAAAAAGCACAGGATGGGATAATACCCCTCAAGTAACGATTTCATTAAATCTTGATGATATCCTGACCCGTTCCAGAAACGGTTCTGTTGCAAACAAAAGTGATGGCTCTACTTTTGAGACAGCCGGAAACGTCTCTCCCGCTTTTCAGGTTGCTGCGCAGTCTTCTCCATCAATACCCACAGAGACACCGGAGATTCCCAATATTGCTTTGCAAGACCTCAAGACAGCATCTGCTAATAATGCGTCTGCTTATCATTTTAAAGCGTAGGTTTCCATAGTAAAAATACACTTTACATTCACTGTAATAAGTGCTAGGGTTGTAAAATTCAAAGGAGATAAAAATGAATTTTAAAAAAGCTCTGGTTGCAGGAATGATGTTACTGGCATTTGGCTCTGCGGCCTCAAATGCACAAGCTGCCATTCCTTTGCAGGATTTCAACAAGGTTGACCCCCAGCGCAAGGCGGAAGTTGTCTCGGCTGTCTTTCAGGCCTATTATAATCAATTGAGCCAAAATGAATCTACAAAATCCAAAGCCCAATGCATGGTAGCGCTGAACGAACCTAAAACAGGACCAAGTCTTTCAAAAATAACAAGAGTTGCTCTGGATATTGCGAGCGAAGACAAAGCAGGGAATCATACTGTTGAAAGCGTTATCGGAGATGTTATCGAGCGTGAATGTGGCTCAACCGGCATCGCAAAAACAAATCCCGTACGTCCAGGAAGTCCTGGCTAATCTCCGGATTGTCGGCATATTTCTTACAGTAAATAACCAAGAACGGCATTCAGACGTTGCCGTCCTGCATCTGTAGGGCAGAGTCTTTTATCTGTCAGAACAAGCATATGTTCATCAATCAGAATTTGTAGCCTTTTCCGATCAAGGCAATCCTGCCAGTTTTTTCCGGATTCTTCCGATAATTGCGCCAGCGCGACCCCTTCTCGCAGGCGCAACCCCATCATCAGGGCTTCGGTAAAACGCTGTGGGCGACTTATTTCTTCAAATTTATGCCCTCCATGCCCCTGCTCTCCCACACGCTGCAACCAGATTTCCGGTGCACGATGCCCTCGTGTTCCCTGCTTTTTATCCCCCAGCGTTATACGTCCATGCGCCCCGGGGCCAATGCCAATATAATCTGCATAGCGCCAATAGGCCATATTATGACTTGATTCCTGCCCGGCTATCGCATGATTCGAAACCTCATAGGCTGGCAACCCTGCTTTACCAAGAATGTCCTGCGTTCCCTCATAAAGAACGCCTGCTTCGTCATCTTCGGGAATTTTAAAGTCACCGCGATGATGCTGCGTAAAAAAAGGCGTGCCTTTTTCAATTGTCAATTGATACAGTGACAAATGACCGTTTGATAACTGGATCGCCTTTTCAAGTTCCTGCTGCCATTCTTTCATAGATTGTTCCGGTCGCGCATAAATTAGATCGAAACTAAACCTGTCAAAATTTTCTCTTGCAATTTCAATAGCTTTTACGGCGTCTCTAACATTGTGCTTTCGTCCTAAAAATTTTAATGACCCCTCATCCAGTGCCTGCACACCCACTGAAACACGGTTGATTCCAGCCTGACGGAATGCCCTGAATTTTTCGGCTTCAATTGAGGTGGGATTGGCTTCCAGCGTAATTTCGCAATCATTTGAAATATGCCAGCATTTTTGTACTTCATCAATTACGGCGCGCACCGTTTCCGGCTCCATCAAAGAAGGTGTCCCTCCTCCGAAAAAAATAGAGGTCACTGTACGTCCTGATGTTAAAGCAGCGTAATAGCGTATTTCCTGAATAAAAGAAATGCGCCAGGCCTGATGATCAACGGCCTCGCGCACATGGGAATTAAAATCGCAATAAGGGCATTTGGAAGCACAGAACGGCCAGTGTACATAAACACCAAACAACTCGCGTCCGTGGCTCTCCGGCAATTAGTTCACGTTAAAAGACGCAGCATTCAGCGTCGCAGGTTCAATCAGCGTTGTTGTCGTGCCAATTGTATTCTGCATTGATTCGTAAACTATCGGCAGGGCAAAAAGAGCGCCACCGCTAGCCATCCGGATCGCGCCATCTTTCAATGGTGTCTGTCCTGGATTTTCAACATGATCTTTCACTTTCATCACACCCAGAACGCCAAGCAACAGTCCCATAAGATAGGACACGCCTGTAATCATACCCGGCAATTGTGAAATAGAATTCGTGATATTTTCAGCGATATTGCTCCAGTCATTAGCACGAGCGCTTTCAGCTCCCATGAATAATGCGGCAACTATTCCGGCCTGTGCGCGAATCAAATATTTACTTACTTTTCCCATTTTTCAACTCCTCCTGTTAAAGCAACCCTTATTCTAATAAACAAAATCCTGATTTAAGGCAATAAAAACCCGTTTTTCGTTTCGTAAACCTGTGATTCTTAATATTTCATTAAGATTTACATAAAATACAGTTTTTAAATATTTCTGTCAAACTTTTTATCCAATTATTCAAAACAATTTTTGATGAGCGAAGAAAAAGCAGAGGCACGATGACTAAAAGACTGCTTTTCATCCTTGCTCATTTCGCCAAATGTTCTGTCCGCGCCGACAGGAATAAAAAAAGGATCATAACCAAACCCCGCATCTCCGCGCGGCGGCCAGACAATCCCACCTTCACAGCGCCCTTCAGCCGTTTCCACATGCCCATCCGGCCATGCCAGCGCCAACACACAGATAAAAGCAGCAGAACGATCAGAAGAATCACCTAGCCTGTCATGAACCTCCCGCATGGCTTTTTGAAAATTTTTTTCAATCCCCGCCCACCGCGCCGAGTAAATTCCAGGAGCACCTCCAAGCGCATAAACCGCAAGTCCGCTATCATCGGCAAGCACTATCTGTCCGCTTTCCCGCGCTGCAGCCTGCGCCTTTAAAATAGCATTTTCAGCAAATGTAACGCCTGTTTCTTCAGGCTCGGAAAGCCCCAGATCCGCTGCACTGACAACATCCGGCACATAAGAAGAAAGCAGTCTGCCAATCTCGGCGACCTTGCCCTGATTATGCGTGGCAAGAATAAGTCTGCCCTCTGTAAATTTACGCGGCATTGGACTGCTCGTGAAGGCCGAGTGCCACTTTTTGTAAATGCGCCAGATCAGCACACCCCGCCTTGGCCAATTCAAAAAGGGCAAAGAATTCTTTTTCCGAAAACGGTTCTTTTTCTGCAGTTCCCTGAATTTCAATCATCCCGCCTTTGCCGGTCATTACAAAGTTGGCATCTGTATCAGCCATCGAATCCTCGGCATAATCAAGATCAAGAACCGGAACACCATTATAAATGCCACAGGAAATTGCCGCGACACTGTCAATAATCGGCAACTTCGTGCAAAGCCGCAATTTAACCATATGTTGCATCGCTTTATACATTGCCACATAAGCACCGGTAATAGCCGCCGTCCGTGTACCGCCATCGGCCTGAATAACATCGCAGTCAATACGAATCTGGCGCTCTCCCAATTGTCTCAAATCCACAGCCCCCCGCATGGCACGGGCGATCAAACGCTGGATTTCCATGGTACGTCCACTCTGTTTGCCTTTTGCCGCTTCACGATCCATCCGCTTTCCGGTTGAGCGCGGCAACATCCCGTATTCTGCTGTCACCCAGCCCATCCCCGAACCTTTACGCCAGTGCGGAATATTCTCCTCGACACTGGCCGTACACAACACATGCGTATCCCCGAATTTGGCCAGACACGATCCTTCCGCATGTTTGGACACATCTGTTATCAATTCAATATGCCGTAATGCATCGGCAGAACGCCCGGATGGTCTGTTCATTATAAGTCTCCTGAATATCTCATTTTATTAAAACCGTGGACACTCTACGCGATCAGGGAAAATTGTCAATTTTCAGCATTCTTCCCTAAAAAACGCTCTCCCCGAAGCCGCTTTTAGCAAAGCTTTATTGCTTTTTCATTTATATGAAATACTATCATTTTATGATTCAAGAAATGAACAAACGCTCCGAAGCAATCCTGCGTTATATTGTCGATTCCTATATGAGTACAGGTGAACCTGTCGGATCACGGACACTTTCGAAAAAACCGGGACTGAACCTGTCTCCGGCGACCATTCGCAATGTCATGGCGGATCTTGAGGAGAGCGGCCTGTTATTTGCCCCCCATACTTCAGCCGGAAGAATTCCGACACAACAAGGATTGCGCTTTTATGTTGATGGACTCATGGAAATCGGCGATTTGACAGAGGGCGAACGCGGCGAAATCGAAACCCGCTGCAAAACCGCCGGACATTCTATGGAATCACTTCTGGATCAGGCCACAACCATGCTATCGGGGCTGTCATCCGCTGCCGGACTGGTTATTGCCCCGAAAACGGACAAACCCGTTAAACAGATCCAGTTTGTCCAGCTTGATGCAAGGCGTATTCTCACGGTCATGGTCATGCAAGGTGGCCTTGTTGAAAACAGGGTTCTGGAAGTCGATCACGATGTTTCCGCCCTCAATCTAAGTACCGCCGCCAATTATCTCAATGCCCGGCTTGAAGGTAAAACCCTGCTTGAAGCACAGACACTCATCACAGAAGAGATCCGGTCTAAAAAAGTGCAACTTGATACACTCACCGCCGAACTGGTTGAAAAAGGTATTGCCCTCGCCCCGCCCAGTGGCCGTGAAGGTCATATTATCGTACGGGGGCAATCAAAGCTTCTGGATGATGTTAAAGCCTTGGAAGACTTGACAAAAGCACGACAACTTCTGGCAACGCTCGAGGAACAGAAAACAATGTCTCTTCTTCTTGATGCTGCGCAAGCGGCTGATGGAGTCCAGATTTTTATCGGTACGGAGAATAATATGTTTGAACATTCTGGCTGGTCCATGGTGATATCGCCTTATAAAAATACAGAAAACCGGATCATCGGCGCCATTGGCGTTATTGGCCCGACAAGACTGAATTACGGACGGATTATTCCGATCCTGGATTACACAAGTAAAGTTATGCAAAAAATTATCGGGTCTTGATAACTTTTATCAGGGGATTTACGCCGCTATTCCTTTCCCGCTAGACTGGAAAGAAATTTAAGAAATGTTTTTTGGAGAATGTAAAAATGATAAGAAAACTTCTTTTTTGTATCGGGCTCTTCGCCTTGGTTCTTGCCGGAGCCGCCAATGCCCAGATTCCCAGAAAAAGCGGCGGGGGGCTGGACGAAAATGGCATTCCCTATTCTAACAGATACTGGCAGAGCCAGCCGTCAAACACCGTCATTTCCCTGATACGCAAGCCGGAGCTCAATGAAAACCAGTTTGTACTGCGCATCACCAATCCCTATACGATCAATGGCTGCGCCGACATCGGAAACTACGCCTATAGTGCAGAATATAAAGATGTCTATCTTGATATTTCTCTCGGCAGTCTTACTGTCGATATGAGAGATCAACCACAATATGCCCATCTGCACTGCCCCCGGAAATCAAAATCTCCTGTGGCTGATATCATTATCAACCGTACGGATCTTGCTGAAAACCGGACACGCGCAATCCGGTTGCATAATGGAACGGATACAAATTACTACAATATAAAAATAAATGAAAACCGGGTTATCATTCTGCCCGATGAAAATGAGGCCGCGCTGGTTCAACGTTTTAAACCCCAGAAAATTGCAGGAAAAAAATCAGCTCTCACCTACTGGTTTTACCCGTTAGGGACAGTTATGCTCTGGGTTCCGGGCATGGAAAGTTCAGATCAGGAAACCCTTACAAAATTACGCAGCTTTGCACAGGACAAAAATCTGGTTCCTCTTGAAACGGTTTTTCAGGACTTCCAGTCTCCTTTAACCAACAGCCGCTATCAATACTTTGTTGATACGGATGGTATCCTTACCGATAACGATCCTGCTTTGGCGGATGGCAAAATTATTGGGGAAATATCCATAGAAAAAAAGGTTTACGGTCTTGAAAAAGATGAAATAAAACTAGATAAAGTGTCTGTCTATGCCAAGACACCGGGAATGTACGAATAAACGGAAATGAATTGATAACGATGAACCAGAACTATAATAACCCTGAAAATAACGAAACTCCGGAACAACAGGAGCATGATTCTCTTGCACCCGAACCTGAAGGAGATTCCGTCGATCAGGATGCCGACGAAAATAACCGTCTTGCTGCAATAGAAAATGAGCTGGCTGATGCCAAGGATCAACTCCTCCGCGCTCTGGCAGAAACGGATAACACCAGAAAACGTCTGCTGCGCGAACGCGAGGATATCCGCAAATACGCTGTTTCCGATTTCGCACGCGATATGCTTGGATTTTCCGATAATTTCCGGCGGGCGCTTGATTCCCTTCCCAAGGATTTTATAGATACGGACGAGCGCATCGACAGTATTTTTACAGGTCTTGAGGCCATGGAAAAAGAGTTGCTGAAAACCCTTGGAAAACACGGAATCAAAAAAATCGAGCCACTGGATGAGCCTTTTGACCCCAATTTCCATGAAGCCCTGTTTGAAACCCCCGGCACCGGAAAGGCCGCCGGAACCATCATCCAGATTATTGAACCCGGCTACGTTCTCCATAACCGCCTCCTCCGTCCCGCCCGTGTCGGCGTTGCCAAAAATGAGGGCACTGGCTCACCGGAACATCGCATCGATCAGGAAATATAGAAGCGGGATCAATATACAAGGTCATAACCATCATACAATTTTTCCAGAATATCCACTGGCACATGCCGACAAGCGCTGCGTGACATTTCATAAAATTAAAATATCAATATCAAAAAAACCTAATGTTCTCATCCCGTTTCTATGCTTAAATAAATTATGTCATGGGTTCGGGAATTACAGCTTGTCAACTTCCGGTGTTACGAACGGGCGCGGCTTGAGGGCTTATCTGCGGCGCCTGTTGTCCTGTATGGTGCCAACGGGGCAGGAAAAACAAATATTCTCGAGGCTATTTCCTATTTATCGCCGGGGCGCGGCTTACGCGGGGCTAAAATTACAGAAGTGCAACGATGTTACGGCAGCGAAACACCCTGGTCTATTGCCGCGCAACTGGAAACGCCCTATGGCACAGTGCAAATCGGAACAGGTCGTGACTCCGGAAAAGAAAAACGTCTTGTCCGTATTAATGGTGCCAGCGCCCGGGGACAGAATGCGCTCGCCGAATATTTATCCTGTGTCTGGCTAACCCCGCAAATGGATCGCCTGTTTATCGAAACCGCCGGAGCACGGCGGCGGTTTCTGGATCGTCTGGTTTTTGCGTTTGATCCCGGTCATTCCGGACGTGTCACGCGCTACGAAAATGCCCTGCGCCAGCGTGCGCGTCTTTTACAGGACGGTCATGCAGATCCGCTCTGGCTGGACGGACTTGAACAGACAATGGCGCAATCCGGCGTTGCTATCGCAGCCGGACGGCAGGATCTTGCCGGGCGGCTACAACAGGCCGGCAATAAATCCGTTGATAACAGCCTTTTCCCCCGCGCAATTCTACGGATCACAGGAACAATCGAGGAATTACTCTGCCACTCCCCGGCGATAGAAGTCGAAGAGATATTTAAATACCAGCTCAAACAAACCAGAGCACAGGACGCTCTTTCCGGCGGGGCGGCAACCGGCCCCCATAAAAGTGATCTTGCTGTTCACTATCAAACAAAAAACATGCCGGCAGACCAATGCTCGACCGGAGAACAAAAAGCGCTCCTCATCGGGATTATTCTTGCCCATAGCCATTTGCTCAATGCCGAACGTGGCGCGCCCCCTATTCTCCTGCTGGATGAAGTGGCCGCACATCTTGATGACACACGGCGCGGGATGCTCCATGAAATACTACTGTCTCTGGGCGGACAAGTCTGGCTGACCGGAACGGATGAGCATCTATTTAATGATTTGCGCGGCAAGGCCGCTTTTTTTGCCGTTGAAAACTCACAAACCTGCAGGATACTGGAAGACCGTGCGGCATGACAGATTCATTTCTATGGATTCCACTCTATGGATTCTACGGACACCTGACGCAGCTTTTATGAATGTATTTCTGATTATTTTTACAAAATTATGAAAATTTTTACCGGGAAATAAAAATACAGATTCCGTGTGCTTTTTCCGCACGACTATGCTATAAAAAATAACCTTAAAAGCAGCAGAATTCCTAGAGTTTTTTACAGTTGAAACGAGACAGGCGAATCATGGAAAATATGGCAAAAATCGAAACAGAGAAGAACGACGCTTCCAACACAACAAAAGAGAACGAGAGCAAATACAGCGCAGAAAGCATCAAGGTTCTCAAAGGTCTGGATGCCGTTAAAAAACGCCCGGGGATGTATATCGGTGATACCGATGATGGCTCTGGTCTGCACCATATGGTTTATGAAGCTGTCGATAATGCCATTGATGAATCTCTTGCCGGACATTGTGACCGGGTTGATGTCATACTCAATGCCGATGGTTCTGTGACTATTCGTGATAACGGACGCGGTATTCCTGTTGATATCCACAAAGGTGAAGGTATTTCTGCGGCCGAAGTCATCATGACCCAGCTCCATGCAGGCGGAAAATTTGACCAGAACTCCTATAAAGTCTCCGGCGGTTTGCACGGTGTAGGTGTGTCTGTCGTCAATGCCCTGTCCGAAAAACTGGATCTGCGGATCAGACGGCAGGGAAAAGAATGGTTTATTCGTTTCAAAGATGGCAAAGCGGAAAAACCTCTGGAAGCCGTTCGTGACTTAAGAGAAGGTGAACGCAATGGCACCGAGCTGACATTCCTGCCATCGCCGACAACATTTACCATGACGGATTTTAAATATGACACGCTGGAAGAGCGTCTGCGTGAACTGGCCTTCCTCAATTCCGGCGTCAATATCCATCTCAGGGATGACCGCGAGGATCCTGCCCGTGAATCGCGTTTTAATTTTGCAGGGGGACTGCGGGAGTTTGTAGCGCACCTTGACCGCAGCAAAACATCGCAACTGGCCAAACCAATTTATGTGACTGGTGAAGATAAGGGTATTACGGTCGAAGCGGCGCTGGAATGGAATGATTCCTATCATGAGAATATGCACTGCTTTACCAATAACATTCCGCAGCGTGATGGCGGAACGCACCTTGCCGGATTTCGCGATGCCCTTACAAGAACAGTGGGGAAGTACGCAAAAGAAAGCGGCATATTAAAAGGCGACAAGCTTTCTTTAACCGGCGAAGATATCCGCGAGGGCATGACCTGCGTTCTCTCCGTCAAGGTTCCTGACCCGAAATTCAGTTCACAAACGAAGGATAAGCTGGTGTCTTCCGAAGTCCAGCCGATTGTCAGCGGTGTTATTACCGAGGTCATCAGCACATGGCTTGAAGAAAACCCCAAAGAAGCCAAAATGCTGATCAGCAAAATTCTTCAGGCGGCACAGGCACGGGAAGCGGCACGGAAAGCGCGGGAAATGACGCGCAAAAACTCGCTGGATATTTCCTCCCTACCCGGCAAGCTTGCGGACTGCCAGACCAAAAAAGCCGAAGAAGCCGAACTGTTTATTGTCGAGGGTGACTCGGCGGGCGGTTCAGCAAAACAGGGACGCAATCGACGCAATCAGGCAATTTTACCCTTACGCGGAAAAATCCTGAACGTCGAAAAAGCCCGTGATGATAAAATGCTGGGTAATCAGGAAATCGGAACGCTGATCACCGCAATGGGAACCGGCTATGGCGAAGAAGATTTTAATATTGAAAAATTACGTTATCACAAGATTGTCATCATGACTGACGCGGATGTGGACGGCGACCATATCCGTACTCTGCTGCTGACTTTTTTCTATCGCAAAATGCCGCAAATTCTTGAGGGCGGCTATCTTTACATTGCCCAGCCTCCTCTTTTCAAGGTCAAACGCGGGAACTCGGAGCTCTATCTAAAAAATGAGGCGGCGCTGACGCAATATCTGATTGATGTGGCACTGCGGGATCTGGCCTATACCGATGCCAACGGAAATGTCCGTATGGGCGAGGATTTAAAAACCGTGATTCTGGAAGCCCGAAAAGTCAATGCTGCTATCCGCGAAGTAAACGAGAAAATCAATAATATTTTCATTACCGAGCAAGCGGCTCTCACAGGTGCTTTTGACGAGCGTGTCTCCGAAGATCCTGCTTATGGACAGGAAATCGCTACAAAACTGGCAGCGCGTCTGAATAAACTTGTACCTGAATATGAACGCGGCTGGAAAGCCGAATATACACCTGTCGGCGGGTATAGTTTAACACGAATCCTGCGCGGCGTTGCCGAACGCGTCAATATCCTGCCGGAGCAAATCGCATTTGCCCGTGGCAAAAAACTGCACCGTAATCTTGAATGGTTACAGGAAAACTTTGAATCCGAAACCATTCTCATGGCCAAAGACAGTCGTGCTTCCCGTGTAACAGGTCCTGCCAGCCTTTCTGAAGCTGTAGAATCCGAGGGACGGCGTGGCCTGTCGATCAGCCGCTACAAGGGTCTTGGTGAAATGAATCCTGAACAGCTCTGGGAAACGACCCTGAACCCCGATGCCAGAACATTGCTGCAAGTCAAGATTCAGGATGCTCAAGAATCCAATGATATTTTCTCAACTCTAATGGGCGAAAAAGTCGAACCGCGCCGTAAATTTATTCAGGATCACGCCCTTAAAGCCAATATTGACGCCTAGAGCATTGACTATTTGGATTAAACAAAAAGAAAAATGTAAATCCGAACATCTCTCCAAATAGATCGTCCCTGAATTTATTACTGAATTCAGGTAATAACGATATATGAGCATATACATCGTTTCCATCCGTATAAACGGACAGCCATAGTCAGAGGTGGTCCCAGAAAATCGGACATGTTGCTAA
>PFTR01000047.1 GCA_002789675.1 Alphaproteobacteria bacterium CG_4_9_14_3_um_filter_47_13
CGGAATCGAACCGGCTTACAAGGATTTGCAGTCCTCTGCATGACCAATCTGCCACCGCGCCATTTTTCGCATTATACACATATATTCCACGAAAGCTAATCGGGTATCATGGTTCGGGGAAAAAATCCAGTATCTTTCGCCAGTATCTTTCGTGTGTATGCAGAAGGGACATTTTGTTGAAAATGCTGGAAAGGCGCATTTGTTTGCTGTATTCAGGAATAGAGGCATTATCGGATTTAGAAGGATTTTCATATGCATAACTATGCGCAGGCACGTCAGAACATGGTGGATTGCCAGCTTGCCACGAATGGTATTATGGCACCGGAGGTGATGGCGGCTTTCAGGACTGTCCCGCGCGAGTGTTTCCTTCCTGAAAATAAAAAGGGGACAGCCTATAGTGACGAGGATCTTGTGCTGGAAAAGGGTGCTTTTTTTATGGAGCCTGTTGTCCATGCCCGTATGGTGCAGGTTGCCGCGCCGGAGCGGAGCCAGTCGGTTTTGAATATCGGGGATTTGACGGGGTATTCCTCGGCTATATTATCCAGCCTTGTTTCAACCGTGGTTGTCCTCGAGTCCCGTAACGGCGCGCTGGATAAAGCACGTGATGTCTGGGATACTCTGGGATGCTGTAATATGGCTGTCGTCCCGGGAAAAGAGGCGGAGGGAAATGCGGAACATGCCCCTTATGATCTTGTCTTTATCAATGGCGCGGTGGTGGAGGTGCCGGACATTCTGCTGGCTCAACTGAATGAAGGCGGACGGCTTGTCACTGTTATCAAAAAGGCAGGGACGACAGTTGGTGTTATCACTGTCATGGAAAAGGCCAGAGACGGACATTTCTCGACCAGACGTTTTTTTGATGCTGCAACGCCCTATGCAAAAGGATTCGAGCCGGTAACCGGTTTTGTTTTCTAAATTTAAGGATGGTATTTAAGATGCCTGTAATTTTCCGCACGTCTCTTCTTCTTTCTTTCTTTTTTATCTTTTCGGTGTTTTTTTATAGCCATGCGATGGCTGCTGAAACAAAGGGGAACCAGCAACTGGTGGATGTGCTGCGTTACGCCTATGAGAATAATCCTACGCTGCGTGCGGCACGTGCGGAACTTCGTGCCGTGCAGGAAAATCTTCCGCAGGCGCAGTCCGGATGGAAACCGTTTGTTGATGCAAGCGGCAATATCTCGAATGTAAAAATTGACGGCAGTAATTTTGGGGGCGAGGGCACAACGTCCAAGGAGGTCGAGTTCGGGGTCAATCAGCCTCTTTATCGGGGGGGGCGTACTGTGGCGGCTACTGAGGGGGCGGAAGAAAAAATTATGGCGCAGCGGGCGCTTCTGGCGGCGCTTGAACAGGATGTCATGCTCGGTGTGGCAACGTCTTATATGGATGTGATTCGGGATAGGGCTCTGCTGGATCTGAGCGCGAATAACGAAACTGTTATAGGCAAGGACAGAGAGGCCACACAGGATCGGTTCGATGTCGGAGAATTGACACTGACCGATGTTGCGCAGGCAGAAGCGCGACTGGCGCGGGCACAGGCAGAGAGAATCAGGGCTTCGGGAAATTTGCAGACCAGTCTTGCGTCTTATGAGCAGGTCTCGGGGCAAAGAGCAGGAGAACTGGTTAATCCTGTTTTCCACTTTGAAATTCCCGGAAATCTTGATCAGGCGATTGCCGATGCGGAGGATCATAATCCTTCGGTGATTGCCGTGCGTTATCTTCATAATGCCTCGGAGGAAAATATAGATGAAGTTTTTGGCGAGTTGTTGCCGGAGCTGGCTCTGTTCGGAAGCTGGAATCGCCAGTTTGATCCGCAGCCGGGTCTGCTTAAAGAATCAACCACGCAAACCGTTGGAATATCGGCCTCCATTCCGCTTTATCAGGCGGGCGCAGTGCGTTCGCGTGTACGGCAGGCCAGACATGTGGCTAATCAGCGCTATCTTGAAACTCTGGAATCCCGGCGTGATATCCGCCAGCAGGTCATTACAAGCTGGGAAAACCTCAAAGCCGCCGAAGCGGAAATCCGTTCGCGTGAGTCGCAGGTCAAGGCCTCCCATCTCGCACAGGAAGGTGTGCGGGCCGAAAACACACTCGGAGCCAGAACGATTCTTGATACTTTAAATGCAGAGCAGGAATATCTTGATGCGCAGGCAACCCTTATTTCGGCACAGCGCAATAGAATTGTTGCGGAATTCGAACTTGTGGCCACATTGGGGCTATTAACGCCGGAAACGCTGGGTCTTCCAGATTTTTCCGGACAGTTTGAGGCGCATCTTGATGAAATTAGCTGGAAAATTCTGGGGACGGATGTCGATTTAGATGAAGACACCCCTTAATCCCCCTTTGACAAGATGATATCAATATACGAAACTTGATTAGTGAATGTGTTGAATCCAAACGGCTTCCATAAAATGCCCGAAGAACAGGAACCATCGATCGAAGAAATCCTTGCCTCTATTCGCCAGATTATTTCTGACGATGATGACGAGGAACCGACAGCACAGGCCGATGAGCCTGAGGCTGCGCCCGTCATTGAAGCGGATGATGATATTCTTGAACTCACAGAGAAAGTTGATGAAGAGGGTGCGCCCGCAGCGGATGCAGATATTGATTTTGATTCTGTGCTGGAATCGGTATCAGAGCCGGAAGAAGTATCCCCCGATGATATTGATTTTGATTCAGAGCCAGAGTTCGAGCCCGAACCAGAACCTGAACCTGAAAAAGTCGAAGTCGAGCTTCACGAAATGGAAGATGCAGATGACGATATGAATGAAGCAAGGGATGTTGCCGAAGAAAACGAGGAAGATGGTGATTCTATCTTTACTGATTCTGCCGAGAATGCCGCGTTGCAGGGTTTTATGAAATTAGCCAGTAAAATGCCGCTGGATCGCCGGGGAACAGGCGAGACAACAATCGAGGATATTATTCGGGAAATGATGAAACCGATGCTTCGGGAGTGGCTGGATATTCATTTGCCGCCGCTGATTGAAAAAGTCGTGCAGAAAGAATTGCGCAATATTGCGCGCCGTGCAACGGAAGATGATTAAAGCTTTAACCATTTAAGTTGAATCGTGTTCTATTCAAACGGGAGCGGCTCTGGAAAAACCGCATTTTCTCTTGGATTTCTCTCTTTTTTAGGCTATTTAAGATACCGTATTATAACGGGTGGATAAGCGGGATATCATGCTGGATAAAACTTTCGAGCCGGAAAAGATAGAAGCAAAACATTATGGGCGTTGGGAAAGCGAAGGCTGCTTTTCCGCGCATTTGGAAAGTAAAAAGCCTCCTTTCTGTATTATGATGCCGCCGCCTAATGTCACGGGAAGTCTTCATATCGGTCATGCCCTGAATGCAACATTACAGGATGTCCTGATTCGCTATCACCGTATGACTGGCAAGGATTCGCTGTGGCAGCCGGGAACCGATCATGCGGGAATCGCAACGCAGATGGTTGTCGAACGAATGCTGGACGAGGAGGGAACATCCCGCCGGAGTCTGGGACGCGAGGCTTTTCTGGAGCGGGTCTGGAAATGGAAAGAGCAGTCCGGCGGTACAATTTTCCGGCAATTGCGCCGGCTGGGTGCGTCTCCTGACTGGGATCGTGAACGTTTTACAATGGATGAAGGGCTGTCAAAAGCTGTTCTGAAAGTGTTTGTGCAGCTTTATAAAGAAGGTCTGATTTATCGCGATAACCGTCTTGTGAACTGGGATCCTAAATTACACACCGCCATTTCTGATCTTGAAGTCGAGCAGCGGGAGCAGAAAGGCCATATGTGGCATATCCGTTACCCGATTGAAGGCGAGACGGAACGCTTTATCACTGTCGCCACAACGCGTCCGGAAACGATGCTCGGTGATACGGCGGTTGCGGTTCATCCCGATGACGAGCGCTATAAGGATCTGGTCGGAAAATTTGTTATTCTTCCTATCACAGGCCGCCCGATTCCTATTATTGCCGATGCGTATTCCGATCCTGAAAAAGGCAGCGGCGCGGTTAAGATTACACCCGCGCATGATTTTAACGATTTTGAAGTCGGCAAGCGTCACGATTTGCCGATGATTAACATTTTTGATATTGATGCCAGAATGAATGAAAATGCCCCTGAATCTTATCAGGGTCTTGATCGTTTTGACGCACGAAAGAAAATTCTGGCCGAGCTTGAAGAAATGGAGCTTCTGGGCGAGATTGAAAATATCAAGCATGTTGTGCCGTATGGTGATCGCGGCGGGGTTATTATTGAACCGTTTCTGACCGAGCAATGGTATGTCGATGCCAGAACAATGGCACAGCCTGCCATAGAAGCGGTAAAATCAGGCAAAACGGAATTTGTTCCCAAACAGTGGGAAAACACCTATTTCCACTGGATGGAAAATATCCAGCCCTGGTGCATTTCCCGCCAGCTCTGGTGGGGACACCAGATTCCCGCATGGTATGGCCCTAATGGAGAAGTCTATGTTGCGGAAAGCGAGGCGGATGCGCTGAAAGAGGCGCGGGAAGCGCACGGGCAGGATGTTGTTCTCACCCGTGATCCCGATGTTCTTGATACGTGGTTTAGCTCGGCACTCTGGCCTTTCTCCACGCTTGGCTGGCCGGATCAAACGCCGGAGCTTGATAAATATTATCCCGGTGACGTTCTGGTGACGGCCTTTGATATTATCTTTTTCTGGGTCGCACGGATGATGATGATGGGAATGCATTTTATGGGCGAGGTTCCTTTCCGTAAGGTTTATATCCATGCCATTGTCCGTGATGCCAAAGGACAGAAAATGTCAAAATCAAAGGGCAATGTCATTGACCCTCTTGAGCTTGCTGATAAATATGGCGCAGATGCGCTGCGTTTTACGCTTACGGCAATGGCCGCGCAGGGGAGGGATATCAGGCTTTCCGAAGAACGGGTGGCGGGATATCGCAATTTTGCAACCAAGCTCTGGAATGCGGCACGCTATTGCCAGATGAATGGCTGTGGTCCTGATCCTGATTTTGATCCTGCTTCTGTAACTTACAAGCCTAATCAATGGATTAT
Organism: Alphaproteobacteria bacterium CG_4_9_14_3_um_filter_47_13; assembly: GCA_002789675.1. Taxonomy (GTDB): domain Bacteria; phylum Pseudomonadota; class Alphaproteobacteria; order Micavibrionales; family Micavibrionaceae; genus UM-FILTER-47-13. The sequence continues at coordinate 5,022 of PFTR01000047.1, forward strand.
TGATGAAATCTCTAAAACAGCGATGCTAACGGCTAAAGCTATTGAATCCTATAAGTTCAATGATGCAGCTGATGCGGTTTATAAATTCATCTGGAACAGCTTCTGCGACTGGTATCTGGAATTTACCAAGCCTGTATTATCCGAAGATAAGGCACTGGCCGAGGAGGTTAGAAAAACCACAGGCTGGGTTCTGGATCAGGTTCTTCTGTTGCTCAATCCTTTTATGCCGTTTGTCACCGAGGAACTTTATGAATCAATGGCAACACGTGTGGAAGGTGATAGGCTGATTTCGGCGCAATGGCCGGATTATTCGCAACCCCTGCAACAGCCGGAAGCAACGAAGGAGATGGACTGGCTTACCCGCTTTATCAGTGAAATCAGAAGTGTCCGGGCAGACATGAATGTTCCGGCAGGTGCAAAAATCCGTCTTCTGGTGAAAGGCGCTTCTAATGAAACGCAAAGAAGACTCAATGAATATAATGAAATTCTTTGCCGCATGGCGCGGCTGGAAGTTGTAGAGTTATCAGATAATGCGCCAAAAGGGTCGATTCAGGCGATTGTCGATGAAGCCACGCTCATCATGCCGATTGCCGATATCATTGATCTGGATCAGGAACGATCCCGCCTGCACAAACAGATTTCAAAGCTCGAGGATGACGTTAAGAAAATAATTCAAAAACTTGAGGATAAAAGATTTATCGAGAATGCTCCC
>PFTR01000166.1 GCA_002789675.1 Alphaproteobacteria bacterium CG_4_9_14_3_um_filter_47_13
TCGTTTTAATGTCAGAATTCCACCTTAGCAACATGTCCGATTTTCTGGGACCACCTCTCATGGCAACGCTGTTTATCCTGAGTCACGCCCTGTGTAACATCCTTGACGGCATGGTGGCTATTGAATGCAGATACACTGGGTATATCATCTTTCACGATGGTCTCCTGCGCCTGTGAACAGAGAATGGCATCATGAAATTCTTTCAAGCGATTGCCTTGTCAAAATCAGGCGGCGAACATAAAAGCACCTCTGTGTAATACACAGATCAATGTAAATAATTTACGCGCCGTTTCATGATCCATACAGATTTTATCTTCAAGGCGCGCAAGAAGTAAATCCGCCCCTTCATTATGAAGGGCACGGCGTCCCATATCAATAGTCTCAAGCTTTTCCCGCGTAGCGCAATGCCGTGTCTGTTCATAACTCTCCAGCATCAGGAAATAATCCTGAATAAGGCGTCTGTACGGTTTCAGGGATAAAACCAGCACATTCAAATCCTGCGCTGCCGCATTGCGCATACGCATAACAAGTCGGCTTTCTTCAATAGATAATGACACATCATATGGGCCACTATTATCATGTAAAGGTTGAAACCTGTTCCCCGCCAGCAGATTTCGCAGCGCCTGGCTTTGTTCTTTTTTTATATAATCAGGAAATGTATTTTCCTTAAAACAGGCAATGTCAATATTAACGATTTGCGCCGTATTTTTATCATCGGTCATTTTATTCTCTGCTTACTACCTAATCATTTATACAAGGTATTTTACAGTAACTCTACACAGCAGTAAATTTATGAAATTTTGCAAGGCGCTGCTCATAACGGGGCGCTGATCTTGTTTTACTATCCTCTCTCTCTTCATTCTGTATCCAGCCGGAAATAAGTATTTTATCCGGATCATCTTCCGGTTTTGCTACAATGGCAGCACATTCATCAAGAAATTCACCCTCATCCGGGATAGGAAGCGGCATTTTTTGTAAGATCGCTAGACTGGCGCGAGCATCTATAGAATTTATTTTCTCTGTAATATCTTTATAGAATTTGCCTGCAACATCAGCAGACAAAGACCAGTTCTCTTTCCAAAATGAAAACGATTTTCTGGCCGCACGCAGAAAAAAGGATTGATTGCACTTTTCATCTGGCACAGTATCGCTGATAAGAGTACATCCTAAAAAAGCAAGTGAAGGATCGGGATCACCGGACAATAAGGAAGCTGTTTTTTGGATAAGAAGGCCACCTGATTTTTCATAGCTGGCGGCGATACAGCCAAGTCCAGCGACCGCCTGCCTACGCAGGACAGCATTTGTTGTTTTATTACCTGCGAATAAAGTAAGAATTTCCACAGCTTCCGTTGCAGACTTGCTATGTGTGGCGGCAATATCAGCTATTATTTTTATAAATTCTTGCCGCAAAATCATGGGCAATCCCTCTTTTTCTGCTAAAAAAGCAAAATTTCCTGTGATCTCCGGAAGGCATTCCAGATGCCATGCTGCAATTTTTTTTATTTCATTCAGAGCTTTTCTACGAAGAGGGATGCTTCTATCTTCGTTTTCCACGAGAAGAGTCAGCTCTTTTATGGCTTCCGGCGCACTATTTTTATCGGCCATGGCGCGGCTTGTTATAAATTGAGCAGCCTCAAGACAAATATCAGGATCCTGATATTCTTTCATTACAGAAACGGCCTCAGCAAAATTTTTTATGTTTTTTTCAAGACCAGACAATTTTTTCCAGGTTCCACCTTATGCTGCTTTTTAATCCTCGTAGCAAATCATAGCAGAATTCTGTTAATATTTTTTTACTTTTTAAGAGAGAACTACTGACAGACTACTCTCCACCGGACAGGCGCACAATATCCGCTCCACAGGCGCGCAACTTCTCCACGATATTCTCATAACCGCGATCAAGATGATAAATACGGTTAATAACCGTTTCCCCTTCCGCCACCAGCGCAGCAAGAACAAGGGCAACGGATGCGCGCAAATCAGTTGCCATGACTTCGGCGCCTTTCAACTTCTCCACCCCCCTGATAATGGTAGAATGTCCGTGAACCTTGATATTCGCGCCCAGACGGCATAATTCCGGAACATGCATGAAACGATTTTCAAAAATTGTTTCCGTGACCATACCAGAGCCTTCGCACAAAGTCAGCATGGTCATAAACTGTGCCTGAAGATCCGTAGGAAAACCGGGATAGGGCGCGGTCATAATATCGGCTCCTGTCAAAGGCCTGCCGTTGCGGTGAACGATTATATCCGTTCCTTCACACGCAATCTTCAGGCCAGCCTCTTCCAAAGGATCAATGAGTGCTGTTAAATGCTCAAGACGGGCATTTTTCAACTTTAATGTGCCCCCTGTCAAACAGGCAGCGATCATCCATGTCCCTGTTTCAATCCGGTCAGGAATAACACTATGAACAGCACCATGCAGTTTCTTAATACCCTTGATCCTGATTTCCGGCGTGCCCAGCCCTTCAATCTGCGCTCCCATGGCAATCAGACATTCGCCCAGATCAATAATCTCCGGTTCGCGTGCCGCATTGGAAAGCACAGTCTCTCCTGCGGCAAGGCAAGCGGCCATCATTAAATTCTCCGTTGCCCCGACCGAGACTTTGGGAAAATCAATATGCACCCCCTTCAGGCCATCAGGAGCACGAGCCTTGACATAACCATCTTCAAGTACAATCTGCGCCCCCATGGCTTTGAGTCCGTCAATATGAAGATCCACCGGACGCGTCCCAATAGCGCAGCCGCCAGGAAGAGAGACCTCAGCATAACCCGTCCGCGCCAGTAAAGGCCCCAGAACAAGCACACTTGCGCGCATTTTCCGCACCAGATCATAAGGGGCAATATTCGATTTAATCAATTTGGCCTGTAAGATAAAATCGTGCTCTTTCGGCATCGTAACCTGCACGCCAAGCGCTGCAAGAACAGCAGACAGGGTTCTAATATCATGCAGACTGGAGGGCATATTCGTAAGATGTAATGGCTGGTCACTTAAAAGCGCAGCACACATCAAAGGCAGCGCTGCATTTTTTGCACCGCTCACCGGAATCGTTCCTTCCAGACGCCTGCCACCGATAATCCGGATTTTATCCATTCCGAATTTCTGAGCCTGTATCTGTACCGGCTCAGATTCTGGGGAGGGTGACACCTTTTTGTCCCATATATTTTCCGCTTCTTGCGGCATAACTGATTTCACAGGAGCTGCTCCCTTTAAAAAATAAAAACTGTGCTATGCCTTCATTAGCATAGACTTTGGCCGGAAGGGGCGTTGTATTGGACAACTCCAAAGTCACATGCCCTTCCCATCCCGGCTCCAGCGGTGTAACATTGACAATCAAGCCACAGCGCGCATAGGTACTTTTACCAAGACATATCACCAGAACATCTTCAGGAATTTTAAAATATTCTACAGTACGTGTTAAGACAAAACTATTGGGAGGAATAACACATACATCCGCTTTTCTTTCAACAAAACTCTGGCGGGAAAAATCCTTTGGATCAACAATTGCATTATCAATATTCGTGAAAATCATAAATTCATCCGAACAACGCGCATCATAGCCGTAAGAGGACAAACCATAAGAAATCACGCCATCGCGCTTCTGTTTCTCGACAAAGGGGTCAATCATGCCTTTTTCTATGGCCTGCTCGCGAATCCAATGATCTGGCATCACACCCGGCGCTATTGTCGGATTATTTGCAATTTGTTCAATCTTTTGGTTTATTATGGCCATCATAGTTTTCCCGTTCCTGTTGCTGCATCTTTCTTTTTTTGAGGTTTTCCCGTAAGGACGCTGCGCGTTTTCCGGCATAATACATTTGTACCGGATCTTTCCCCTTCCCCTCTTCCCGAGATGCCATTTTATCCTATCCACGGTTTTTATAAGAAATATGAAGACACTTATAATGAAAAAGTCTGTGAAAAACCAGAAATTTTACAAAAAAACCGCTCTCCCATGGAAAGCGGTTTTTCAAATGCTTTTCAGGCCGTTCTTTTAATCAGCGGCATCCTGTACAGTTTCACCTACATTCTCTATATCACGGCCTGCGCCTTCAAAAGTATTACAGGCGCTTAAACTAACACTCCCCAGTATTAACAGTGTCAGAACCATTGCGATAAAAATAGTATTTTTCATTATGGCCTCCTTGTTTATATTTATTTACATTGTTCTAGAAATTTAAAAAACGCACAACCCATTATTTCCGTATTAAAAAGTCATCGGGGAATTTTCTCACCGATTACAAAACCGGAAATTATTGCCGCCATCATGGCTGCCTTAGGATTTTCCTGGATTAGCACGGAAATTTCCTTTAAAAAATCATCAGAAATCAATTCTATAAGCTTGTTAATATCATCATACGATTTTTCTACAGAGCTCTGCCCCTTTTTCTTTAAAATTCGAAGCCCGATCAACAGAACGAGACTACCGATCAATAATAAAACACCCGCGATCACCGCAAAAGCAACGGAAGGACTATAAATCTGCTCCAGACCGGTATAGGCCGCTAATGATCCAAAAACAGCAGCAGGAACCATCAACAAACCCGCCAGAATCACAAATCCTATTCCAGCCAGACTTTCTCGCTGAGACCGATTGGTCACGTAGGAAATCAGCCCTTTGGTTACAATGTCCCTAATGACAGGCATAAGCCGCTCCATTTTAATGCTTCCGGGTCAAAGCACCTAAAGCAAATCCGGTACCCAGAGCGATCAAAAGATTTTGTAAGGGTTTCTCCTTAATATCTTTTTCCAGCTCGTGAAGAGCCTTCTGTCCTTTATGTTTCATTTTATCAAAACCAACAATGGCGGAGTCAACAACGTCATGCTGCACCGATTTCGTCAGGGCAAATACATTATTTTTCAGGGAATCAATATCTTCCCTAATATTTTCCAGTTCTTTTTGATGATCTTCGTTTGCGACTTCAGACATCATTCCCTCCTTTAGTGTCTTTGTTCAGATGTATCATCTTTACATACGCACAAAGAAGCGGATTGGTTCCCGGCATTAAGAACTAATCAAGCGGTTTTTTTATATGCCCTATAAACATATAACCAATGCCGCGAACCGTTTTTATAAGTTTGGGAGTTTTCGGGTCATCATCAAGTTTTTTACGGAGCCGTCCAATCTGGATATCAACAGCACGATCAAAACTATCATAATTACTATCACGGGTCAGATCAAAAAGCTGCTCCCGCGATAACACCCGATTTGAAGACTTCACAAGCGCATATAAAAGCTGAAATTCTCCTGTTGTCAAATCAACAGTTTTTTTATCCACTCCCCTGACTTCAAATCGCCCCGTATCCATCACCCAATTTTCAAATTCTATGATCTCAGGAGCAGAATCCTCATGGCCTTCTTTTGCTGCGGCCACCGAATGATCCTGAACACTACTGGTACGACGCAATACACTTTTGATTCGTGCGCTGAGTTCTCTTAATTGAAAAGGTTTGCCTACATAATCATCTGCGCCCATTTCCAGCCCGACAACCCTGTCTGTAGAATCATCCTTGCCACTGACAACAATAATGGGAATATCAACTTTTAAACGAATTTTCCCCATCAATGTCAGCCCGTCTATATCCGGTAACCTTAGATCAAGCAAAATGACATCAGGATTATTACTTTCCAGGACAGACAAAGCCTCCTGTCCGTTTAGAGACGGGAATACTTTATAACCTTCATCTTCCAGATAATGCCCGACAACGTCTTGAAAGAGGTGGTCCTACTTTGTTGGACAGGTTGGCGGCGTTTTTAAGGTGGAATCCCGTTTCAACAATTATGCCGCCA
>PFTR01000126.1 GCA_002789675.1 Alphaproteobacteria bacterium CG_4_9_14_3_um_filter_47_13
AGAAAATAAGAACATCCTGCGATTGTTTTTTGTGCACGGCAACATTCAGGGCTATGATGTTGTCGGCGGGCTTCATCTTGCCTATGATCTGGAAGATGAAGAAGATCGTGCGGATTATTCTGTGACAGCCAAGATCAGGGATATTCAGCTTGATATCTGTCACAGGGAGCCGGAAAATTTTATGATCTTTTTTACGACGCCGCACGGGACGGAAGGCGAATTTTATATGGATGTTGACTGGACGGTCTATGATGCGCTGCATTGTAGTGTTATTTATAAAACCTCGACCCAGGGCTATACAAAACGGCGCACCCCCAATCAGGAAGGGCTGATGCTGATGTTCAGTGATGCTTTTGAAATGGCCGCGCATAATCTGGGAACCGATCAGCCTTTTTTTGATCTTGTAGTTAATGGTGTGAAACCGCAGAAAGAGAAGGGGGCTCTCTGTCCGCCTTAAAAGAGGCGAGCCGTCCATCTCGATTTGATTCGCTGGAGAAGGTTGCTCTCCAGCAGACCGGTTTTTCAACCGAACCCTTTACAAAAAATATCGACCACAAAAGAAAAGTAGCTGTTCTGGTTCAGAAATTTGGTCATGGCAGCGGATTTTTTATTACACAGCAAGGCCATATTCTTACCAATGCCCATCTTGTCGGTGACGGGCTGCGTACCCGTATTGTAACGGCGAACAAGGAGAAATCACTTGTGGCTGAAGTGTTGCGGGTGGATCGTTCCCGCGATGTGGCTTTGCTCAGGCTGGAAGATATTCCTGAGGATCTGGAGATTGTGACTTTGCCGCTGAGAACAGACTGGCCGGATGTGGGCGAGGATGTTTATGCGCTGGGGGCGCCAAAAGATTACCGGATTTTGCAGGATACCGTGACGAAAGGAATCGTCAGCGCCCATCGCCGTGACATGCGTTTTGAAGGGGTGCGGCAGAATTTTATTCAGGCCGATGTTGAAATTCACAAAGGAAGCGATGGCGGGGCGCTGATTGATAAGAACGGCAATATTGTCGCGATGGCTGTGGGCTCGAAAACGGCGCCGGAAGATATTGCGATGGGCCTTAATTACTTTATCCCGATTGAAGAAGTGCTTGAAGCGCTGGATATCAGGATTGGAAGTAAGGCTCGGGATTGAGAGACCGGAGAGGCCATGACGAAGTCCCGATATTTATAAATCGAGCCTATTATCACTTCAAATAAGAATTTATATGATTTCAGGCGGAACCGGTGCTCGCCTTCTTTTTTATTCCATTCTGGAACCGTATTCGGTCGAGGAGCCAAAATCGCTTGTCATCATGTGAACGAGTAAGGCCTGTCCGGCGTGCCCGTCCGGTTTCAAATTGAAGTTGGTCTGATAGGCGCGGATGGCATCTTCGGTGAGTGTATCGGCAACACCATCGGCAGGGCCGGGATAGAGTCCTATACGGATGAGCTGTTCCTGAATTTGTGCAACAAGCGCCTGATTATTTTCGGACAGTTTATTATTGTTATTTTCCTCTATTGTCGCCAGAGCGGGTGGTTCTTCCAGGGGAAGCGCCTCAATATATTCGACACCCCTCTTTTTTTCGGAGAGGGAAGCTGTTTTTTCTTTAGGCTGTGTCTGGTTTGTTTCGACTTTTTTATTTTTTTTGATGCCGCTATAAAAATTTTCTATTTCTTCTGGCGCCAGTCCCAGTACTTTAACAAGCTGGTTCATGGCAACTTTGGCTTCGGGACTTCCAAGATCGGTTGCTTTTTTATACCAGTAAAGTGCATCTTCGGGTTTGCTGGCTCCCGTCAACCCGTTCTCGTAAATAAGACCCAGATTATAGGCCGCCTCCATAACGCCTTTATCGGCCGCTTGCTCGAAATAATAGGCCGCTTTTTCAGGATTGTAATCTGTCCCAATTCCCTCGATATAGGCAATCGCCAGATTATACTGCGCTTCGGGATGTCCGGTTTCAGCAGCGGCGCGATACCATTTGACGGCCATCTCGATATTTTTTTCAACGCCGAGCCCCTGATGATACAGGACACCCAGATTATAGCGGGCATTGGCAACGCCTTTGAGAGCCGATTCCCGGAACCAGAAAGCGGCCTTGGTGTAGTCAATGGTAACCCCTCCATGTCCGGTGGTATAGATTGCGGCCAGATCATGCTGCGCCTCGGCAATACCTTCAAAGGCTTTGATTTCCACTTCGTGCATCACAGGCGGTAGACTGGTATCGGCTTTCATGCGCTCGCGCAAAAGGCGGGAGTCTGTCTGCTCTTTCAGAAAAGCAGCAGACGAGTCTTCTTTTACAGGGGCTTTTACAACAGACTCTTCTGCAGGGGTCAGGGATGCCTGTTGCGGTTTTACAGCGTCGCTTGCCGATGTTTTCTCTTTATGGGTTTTATCAATAAGAGTGGCAGCGGCCACGGGAGAAATGTCATTGAGCCGGGCGGCCAGAGCATCGGGGTTTTCCTCAAAACTGGCCAGAAGTTGTTCATCATTCATCTCAAGAGGAGATTTTTCCGGTTCTGTTTCTTCTGGCAGATCTGATGCCAGAATGTCCTGCGGTAAAGATTCTTCTTCTGCCACATCTTCACGGTTATAATCATCAGACGCAGGGAAGGAGGGGAATGTCCCGGTCTCTCCGGCATCGTCACTCTTATTGAAAGCCATTTTCTGTGGCGGTGTGAGCGGGGAAACCAGTTCAGCAACGGACAGGTTGAATGCCCCATTCTGGATATTGCTGATTGTCCAGCCTCCGAAAACACCCAGCATAATCATGGCCATCACAGCCGCAATCCGGACAGGCGCATGTTGTTGCCATAGGGGGCGGTCATCTCCAGTATTATTATTGGCCGGAGTCTGTGTCACAATATCTTTCAGTGTGTTTTGGGGAACGGCCAGCGCCAGTCCTTTTGTGTCCAGAGCACTCCGCGTTTCTGTGACGGCCTCCTCGATTCGCTCCAGTTTACGAATCATACGGGCTTTATCCTGCGCGACCTTGTCCAGACGGCGGTTGATCCGTGCATACTGGGTCAGAGCCTCCTCGATTTTTTGCGTCATGGCAATCGTTTGCTCAAGGCGCTGTTCTTGCGCTTCCTGTGCCTTTTCCATCATATCCTGACGCTTTTCCAGAAGACTGGTTGCTTTGTTCAGGCGATCATGGATTGTCAGATAAGCGCGCTCGCCCTGATCCGATTTTTCGGCAAGGTCTTCCATAACGGCCTTGAGAGCCTTACGTTCTTTCTCGTTGTGCACCAAACGACCGCTAACCTGCTGCAACAGCGTAAGAATCTCGTCATTGTGCGCATCATCTCTTTCGGCGCTGTTTCTAGCCAAATTCCTAACCAATCGTGTCACCTTTTGCCGATTTTGAAGTGGGTATAAGAGTAATATAGCTAGTCTGGCAGAATAGTGCCATGTCTTTCTGGATTCTTTTCCACATTCCTTTGTGAGTTCGTACTTGCTTTTTATAATAATATTGAGTAATTTTCTTTCCCGTTAGACAGATTTTTTATTGGGGCGTCGCCAAGCGGTAAGGCACCGGTTTTTGGTATCGGCATCCGGAGGTTCGAATCCTCCCGCCCCAGCCATTTTACATTTTTTAAACTTTCTCTCTTTCATTCAGCGTCGCCTTAAAACCCCAAGCTGTGCGGGGTCTATCCAGTTATGACTGTCGTCCTCGGCGGCTATAATGCGCCCCCATATATCCCCAAATTCTCTCTCTAGGGGCGTTTTTCTCCGTGCGGTGGTATCCTCAGACGCATAAGGATACCACTAAAAAACGTCTTGTTTCTGGGGTTTTTAAAATTGCTAGTTTGAAGTCGGTGAGCATACCAAGAGAGATAAGAGACAAACTTTAGGCCGCTTCGGGGATGACACTAAAGCCCAGCGTTTCCCTTTGTTTCTGCCAGTCATAAGGGATTTGCTGTTTCGTCAGCATTTGAAGTTGCAGGGATTGTGGCTGCTGGCCGTTTATAATGGCAGCGGTAATATCAGGGGCAAGTTCAGTCAGGCGTAGGATTTTATCGACATAGGAGTGCGGTACGCCCTCGTGTCGCCCAAGGGCGCGTATTGATGGTATGTCTCCGTACTCCAGCATGGTCTTCCACTTGTGGGCGCGTACAACCGCCTTAATAAGGGCACTATCGTAATTCTTGTTTTTATTCGTCACCAGATCGCGTCCGTCAGGTGTTGTGATGATTTTTCGTTTGTGCCGCTTTTTAAAGTCTACGGCCATTTCCAAAATCATCGGCTTATGCATATCAGGATCTTCATTATCTTTGAAAGTTAAATGAGGCATAAGATTATGCAGCACCGATGCCATTCCAGGCGGATGGAATTCAATGATTATTTTGTTAGGATGCACTGTAATTTTGTGAATAATCAGTTGCACTATCCGCGCTTGTTCTGCCGGAAATAGCTCCGCCCACATGACATCAAAATTATTCAGGGCCGCTTTTACATCCGGCAAATCAGCGTTCTCATCAGGATGGCTGGCCAACATACGGTTGAGCCATTCGGTGCTGGTCAAAACGCTTCTTGCACGATCCAGAATAATATCCTCCAGCAAAGGCGCGGAGATTGTCTTAAGAGGGCATTCGCTGTATCCCCTCTTCACAGCCTGGATGCTCACATAATACCGATATTTCTTGTTCTTCTTTTTGGTGGTCGAGGGCGTAATGGCATAGCCGTCTGGATCTTTCAATATGCCTTTGAGTAGATACGGCCTCTCTCCAGCTGATACATTAATTTTTGCTCTGGTGTTGCCGGACAAAATTGCTTGCGCCTGATTCCAGGTTTTCATGTCAATGATGGCTTTATGCAACCCCTCATAAACCTGCTCTTTTTCCTTATGTTCAATTTTGCCGATATAGAGCTTATTGTTGAGGATCTGATACAGGCTGGATTTTGTGAAAGGCTTGGATGGATAATAAGTGCCGCGCCGTGACTTTCTGGCTTTAGTTTCATAACCCTTCTTTTTACAATCCTTTACCACTTCAGTGGCAGAGGCTGTGGTTACAAATGATTTAAATATGCTTTGTACGATCTCCGCTTCTTTTTCGTTCACATTTAACACACCTTCGTTTGCATCATAGCCGAGCGGAATTGTGCCACCCATCCACATACCTTTTTCTTTTGAGAGCGCGATCTTGTCTTTAATCCGTTCCGATGCAATCTCTCGCTCAAATTGAGCGAAGGATTGCAGCACATTTAATACAAGCCTTCCCATGGCCGTATCTGTGTTCAAGTCTTGCGTTACCGATACAAACGATACGTTGTGTTCATCAAAGAATTTGACCATGCCGAGAAAGTCGAACATGGAGCGCGAAAGGCGATCAATTTTATAAACGACTACGATGTTTATCTTGCCAGCCTTAATATCTGTCATCAATCTTTGTAAGGCGGGACGTTCCACCGTGCCGCCAGAAATGCCGCCGTCATCGTAACGGTCAGGAAGTGCTTTCCAATTTTCATGGGCTTTAGCGCGAATATAATTTTCGCCGGAATCGCGCTGTGCATCGAGTGAATTATACTCTTTCTCCAGACCGTTTTCGCTGGATTTTCTGGTGTAAATGGCGCAGCGTTTGGGGGGGGAAGAGATTGTGTCATGATTTTAATCCAAAAAACTTCGGCCCCGACCATCTTGTACCTGTGATGAGACGGGCTATTTCCGAGAGGCTAGAGGTGGTCCTACTTTGTTGGACAGGTTGGCGGCGTTTTTAAGGTGGAATCCCGTTTCAACA
>PFTR01000090.1:0-18518 GCA_002789675.1 Alphaproteobacteria bacterium CG_4_9_14_3_um_filter_47_13
CTTCTTTTTGTCATATCGGTAGATCCCTTTCGTTTTAATGTCAGAATTCCACCTTAGCAACATGTCCGATTTTCTGGGACCACCTCTAAGCTTTTCCAGCGATAAAGACTGATCTGTATTTAGCCATTGACTGATCTCAAGTTCAGGAGCCTGCCTTAAAGGAGCGGTCATATTGTTTTCCTTTTCTAAAAAAAGCGGGCATGTCAAAAAAACATGCCCGCATCAGTTTGCGCGCCTATGTATTATTCAGCAGTACCGGGCAAGGAGAGATCACCCGATGCTACATCAAAAACATCAACAACACATAAAAGTGGCGCGTGCATGCTTTCATTAACGCGTAAACCTGCTGTCACACCATCAAAAGACACGCCTTTTAATTCTTTGGCATTGCGGAATGGAACGCGCACCTTAATACTTTTGCCATCTATAACAGGAGAATATCCAGGACTGTCGATAAGAATAGGTAAGCCCGGCCATGTTACCGGCAAGGCCGGTGTTTCACCTTCGGGGATATCCTTAACTTTTAAAGCGCCTTCACCACAAGCATTATCAGGGACAAGAACAACCCAGTGCGAATGCCAGACATTACCGTCATTCTCCAGATTGCCATCGCCGTTTTCATCAAAAAGCGGTGTATCATCAAAATCCGGATGCGCCGTAATCGCCATTGCCAGAATTCCCTGTTCCTTTTCAAAACCAACAGTCGCGCTATCAATTTTTGTAGGCCATACATAGGAAAATACGTCGCTTCCTGCCAGATTTCCGGTAGGTGTCGGTGTTGTTTCACCTGCGTTCTGACTCACCGTCATATTGAATGTCAGCCAGTGGTCGTTAATATCCACTTGCGAATGCACAATATCAAAAGCAGCAATTTTGGCATTTCCTGCCTCTGCCTTGATTTCATGTGCTTGCACAGAAGAAAAACTCATCACGGCAAGCATTATAAAAGCTGCTACACCGGATCGCTTATAGGAGGTCATTTTCATAGATAGATTCCTTTTTGTTGTTTACCTGATTGCGTTCGGGCAGCCTTCCATTTGCAGGATATAATAGCCCTGAGCCTTAATCTCCCGTTCAATTTCCGGATTTGCCATTTCCGAGTGACAGAAACGACAGCGTGCCTGATCCAGATCATCAGCATTTTGACCAATATCACTCAGCCATATTTTGGCATATTGAAAAGCTTTATCGCCATTTTCACCATTAGGAATAAAAACATCAAAATGCATGATATTTCCGTTTTTGGATGTCGCATAGGTGTCGTAAACATCAATTTTCATGGCTTTACATTCCTTTCTTTGGAAGAAAGAGAGAAGCCGTCCTCCCTCTCCCCATTTTCTGTTTATGCAGCGGCACGAAGTTCCGTTTTGGGAAAATCAAGCGTTACATCAAATGCAATATTTGTGTAATTCGTAAAAATATTAAGGGCAACATGTGCAAGAATTTCAGCAATTTCTTCATCATTAAAGCCGGCATTGCGAACAGATGAAATATCATTCTGTGAAACCTGCCCATGGTTCTTAACAAGCTTTGCCGAAAAATCCAGTGCGGCCTGAGTTTTCGGGTCACTGGAACGCCCCTCCTGTGCTTTTGCCATATCCTCTGCGCTGACACCGACGTTCTGGCCAAGAACAGTATGAGCGGACAGACAGTATTCGCAGCGATTCATATTCGCGACCAGAACGGCAATTTGCTCTCCCAGTTTCGCGCCAATTTTTCCTTTTGATAAAGCACCAAAAGAAGTCCACATACTTTCCAGTGCGGCTGAAGAGTTTCCAATCACTTTAAACATATTCGGCACAGCGCCAAAGGCGTTATTAATCTGGTCAAACAGGGCTTTGTGCTCGCCAGTGATTGTTTCCGGATTTTTTGGTTCTAGATAAGACATGTCTTCTTCCTTTTCTTTTTTTAGGTTACAAGTACATTTTTAAAATAGTTTGCTTTCTAAACTACTTTTCCATCATATATGATTTTGATTTTAGTTGTCAAGATAGTTTAGATACGTTACTATTATAACATGATGAATGATACGAACATATGGCTTGAGCGCCTTTCTTCCCTTTATAAAAGCCAAATGCGAAAAGCTGCCGGAATCGAAGGAGTGCAGCTTGTTCACTTTGAAATTTTGCGATATTTGTCTCTATGCAATAAATACTCGAATACAGCACAGGCTGTCAGTGAATATCTGGGGCAAACAAAAAGCAGTATCTCTCAAAGCCTTCAGTTTCTGGAAAACAATGATTTGATAGAAAGAAAAACAGACCCTGTAGATAAACGTTTTGCACGTCTTTTTTTAACAAAAAATGGAAAGACTTGTCTGGAGCGCATGAATAAAAATCTTGCTCCCGAAATTCCCGATCATCAGGGAACAACAGAAATCATTAAAATGATTCTGGGATTATGGCAGAAACAGAATGATCACCGTAGTTTCGGGCAATGCCATTCCTGCCTGTATAACCGCCGTCTGGAAAACGGAAAATTCCAGTGTGGCCTTACCAACGAAACTCTGACAAAATCAGATACGACAAAATTATGTCGTGAGCATGAATTTTTAGCGGACTCTTTATAGAGCATCACTTACCCTTTTCAATTCAAATGATTGTTACTCTAAAGTCTTTTGCAAATAATTACGGATAAGGATTTGCTCATTTTGTCCGGAGAGAAGAAAGTCGGCTTTGACGGGAAGAGCGGCAAAAAGTTTTTCAAGATACTCTTTACGCGGAATTTCGTACACACCAAATTGCATCAGATGGGGATTGGTATATTGTGTATCAAGGATAGAAAATCCGCCTTGCCAGAGCCGCGCACATAAATGCACGAGCGCAATTTTACTGGCATCACGAGAGCGGGAAAACATACTTTCCCCCATAAAAGCACCGCCCAGGGCGATACCATAGAGTCCTCCAACAAGAGTATCATTCTCCCGGACTTCTACAGAATGGGCGTATCCAGCCTCATACAAGTCCAAAAAAATATCGCATATATTTTGATTGATCCATGTTTCCGGCCGGTTTTGTGTCTTTTCTGCACAGCTTTTTATAACCTCCTCAAACGCCGTATCAATTCGTATATCATAAGAAAACTGAAGAACTGTACGACGCAGCCGCGTGGGAATAGAGAGATTTTCAATAGATAGCTGGCCACGTAACGGGGGATCATACCAGAAAAAATCATTGCCTTCCTGACAATCGGCCATTGGAAACAGACCGTGTTTATAGGCATTAATAATATCTTCAAGGGTTAAATCTTCACTCATGGCATATCTTTAAACGAACGGATTATAGAATAAGAATGCTAAAATCTAACGCTCTGCCAGTTTTTTCTCCAGCCAGTGAATATTATAATTACCGGATAAAAACTCTTCCTGCTCTAAAATCCAGAGATGAAGCGGCAAAGTTGTTTTGACGCCTTCTACAACAGTCTCCATGATAGCACGGCGTAAACGGCGAATAGCTTCCTCGCGGGTACGTCCATGGACAATCAGCTTGCCAATCATTGAATCATAATAAGGGGGTATTGTATAACCGCCATAAATAGCAGAATCAAAGCGTACGCCCAGTCCACCGGGAGCATGGAACTGTTTGATCATACCCGGTGATGGCATAAATGTATCGGGATCTTCGGCATTGATACGAACTTCAATGGCGTGACCGCGCAGACGAATACGGTCTTTTGTAATACTCAAAGGCTCACCTGCCGCGACACGAATCTGTTCGGCAATCAGATCAATGCCCGTAATCATTTCCGTTACCGGATGCTCGACCTGAATCCTCGTATTCATCTCCATAAAATAAAAATTACCGTTTTCGTAAAGAAACTCGATCGTGCCAGCGCCACGATACCCCATTTCCCGGATCACATTGGCACTAAGCGTCCCGATACGCTCGCGTTCTTCCTCACTGAGGACCGGAGAGGGCGCCTCTTCAAGAAGCTTCTGGTGACGGCGCTGTGTGGAACAGTCGCGCTCGCCCAGATGAATGGCATTGCCATGGGTATCACCAAAAACCTGAATCTCGATATGACGCGGTGTCGCCAGATATTTTTCCATGTAAACCGTATCATCACCAAAATTGGATTTGGCTTCGGATTTTGCTGTAGAGTAACTTTCTGCAAAATCTTCTTCTTTATAAACAACCTTCATACCCTTGCCGCCGCCGCCTGATGCAGCCTTGATCAGAACAGGAAAGCCGACTTCCCGCGCATATTTTATACCGCTTCCAATCGTATCAATCGCGCCGTCTGAGCCAGGAACAACGGGAAGACCAAGCTTCTGAACCGTCTGTTTGGCTCTGACCTTATCGCCCATGGTTTCAATATGTTCCGGTTTAGGACCGATAAAGGCAAAGCCATGATCTTCCACCATGCGGGCAAATTGCGCGTTTTCAGATAAAAACCCGTAACCGGGATGAATGGCATCCGCGCCTGTAACTGAGGCGGCACTCAGGATCGAGGGGATATTCAGATAACTGTCCCTGCCCGGTGGTGGGCCGATACAGACACTTTCATCAGCAAGACGGACAGCCATGGCATTGGCATCCGCTGTAGAGTGTACAGCAACGGTTTCAATGCCCATCTCGCGACATGCCCGAATAATCCGCAACGCAATTTCCCCGCGATTGGCAATCAGTACTTTTTTAAACATGTTTGTAACTCTTTACTCAGCATGCCATTATTTATTCAATAACCATTAGCACATCGCCGAATTCGATGGGCTGGCCGTTTTGAACAAGGATCTGGGTGACAGTGCCGCTTTTATGGGCTTTGATGGGATTCATGACCTTCATGGCTTCAATAATTAGAAGAGTGTCACCTTCGCTAATCGTCGCGCCTTTTTTGACAAAAGGCGGTGTATCGGGACTGGCTTGAAGATACACGGTTCCTACCATAGGAGAGCTCACCGCGCCCGGATGATCGGAAACAATTGTAGGCGGTGCTTGCGTGTTGGCAGGTTGCGGTGTTGCCGGATCGGAGATCATTTGGGATATGCCGTGGGTAAGGCCGTGTCCACCGGAAAGAACAGTGCCGCCTTTATTCACACGGATCATCTGGTCGCCTTCGGCAACTTCGATTTCCGTTAATCCTGTTTCATCGAGCAAATCCGCAAGTTTACGGATGGCTTTATCATCAATTTTCATATGGTGACAATTCCTTTTATCAATCTTGTCAAAATTCCAAAACTAGTGATTATAGATTTTTATTGTAAAAGTCAAAGCCTCCTCCTTTTATTTGTCATAGATTTGTTGACAAATAATCAAGTGCCTTTATGTAGCCCTGTGCGCCCAAGCCCGAAAAAACCTTCGCCGCCAGAGGCTCAATATAAGAAAAATGACGGAAATTCTCCCGTTTTTGAGGGTCAGACAAATGAACTTCAATCACAGGCACGGTCAAAAGTTTAAGGGAATCATGAATGGCTATTGATGTATGGGTATAGGCCGCCGCATTTATAACCAGCCCGTTGATTTTGTCTTTTTCCTGTTGAATCCATGTGACAAGTTCGCCCTCGTAATTGGACTGGCGAAAATCAAGAGTCTGATTATTTTTTCGGGTGGCAGCAAGGCATAATTTCTCTATATCCTGCAGGGTTTCGTGACCATAAATTGCTGGTTCGCGCTGTCCCAGCATATTCAGGTTCGGACCATTCAGAATAAGGATACGGGCGGTCATTTATTCGCCGTACGCTTCTGCAAGCAAGCGGTCAAATGTTTCGACATCAGGCATTCCCTGCTCCAGAGAATATAAAATATTACCGACCATAAAAGTCGGTACCGAACGAATATTCAGAGCCTCAATGGCATCCAGCGTACCGAGGAGGAGATAACCCATTTGCTGGTCTTTCATATCCAGCCGGAACTGCTCAATATTTATCCCGAGCTTTGTAGCCAGCTCCTCAATTTCACGATCTGTAATCGGATCTTCTCTTGTAATCAAATAGTCATGGGCTTGCCTGAATTTACCGTGCATTCCAGCCGCCAGTGCAATTTCTGCTTCAATCAAAGACGGTCTGCCAAAAATCGGATAATGACGGTAAATAATTCTGACATCAGGATGGCGTTCCAGAACCTGCATCATAACAGGATGCATCTGGCGACAGTAATTACAGCGGTAGTCCAGAAACTCTACAATAGTTTTATCGGCATTTTCTGCGCCCTGATATTGACCAAAACTGACATCATGCAGACCGGCCATAACCTTATGAACCGTCCATGCCCGGTAAGCGACAAAAAAGCCTGTTACAATAATCGCGGCATAGAGCAGGGCGAGAAAAATAAACCGCTTATTTTTTAGCATTGCGAACCTGATTTATAACCTCCAGCATGACCTGATGGGTGACATAACCGGGCGTCAGAGTATCACCAATAATAAAAGCCGGTGTTCCTCTAATACCAAGATTGCGCGACAGGGCAAGGCTTTGCTCGATATCCTCACGAATTTCTTTTGAATCAGCATCCTTATTCAGCTTTACAATATCCAGTCCAAGATCTTTGCCGATTTTATCAAATGTTTCTTTATTTTTCGCTGCATTGGAATTCATCAGCGCCTGATGGTATTCAAAATATTTCTCCTGTTTATGCGCCGCCAGCGCATAACGGGCGGCATCGACCGATGAACTGCTTAGAATCGGCATTTCCTTGAAAATTATTTTGACCTGTTTGTCTGCTTCAAGAACTTTACGAATGTCCTCCAGCGCTTTTTTGCAATAGCCGCAATTATAGTCAAAAAACTCGACAATTACGATATCGCCATCCGGGTTTCCTGCAAAAGGAGGGTTGCCGGATATCAGCTCATCTTTGCTTGTTTTGAGCGTTTCTTCAAATTGACGCTGTTCGATTTCCTGCTGGTTGGCCTGATAGGATTCAATCGCTTCTATAACGACTTCCGGATGCGCGATAAGATATTCCCGTACAATTGTCTCAATCTCTTCTTTTTGCATCGTACTGCTGGCAGCCTGAGGACTATGGCTGGAAAGCATAAGCGTCATAAAGGCAGCGGCGAAAAGACCTGCTGTCAGGAAGACTATTTTATAAACTGGTTTCACTGTGATTCTCCTTTAAAATAAACTGGCTCCATTTTAAACAGTTTTTTCTATTCAGGGCAAACTGATATCGCACTCTTTTCAATTATTTGGTTTCTTTGGTATTTTGTTCGATGAAATTCAAAATATCCTGTGCTCGCAGCCACGGGTTTGATCCTTTTTCCAGTCCGGAAAGCGCCGCTTCAGCCTGTCTTTTGGCATAGGGAATTTCTCTTTTTAAAAGCGCCTCTTCAGACAGATGAAGCCTGGCACGCGGCTCCTGCCCTAATCTTCCATAGGCCGTTGCCAGCAAACGGTGTACACGCGGCGAGCGTGATTCATCCTTGATCGAGCGCTGTAAATGTTGAATGGCTTCATTTAAATTTTTTGCATCTCCTTCTCCGGCTGATTCAATCAGGGCATGGGCGTAAGCCGTGCGAATCAGGGAGGCTCCGGGTAAAAGCCCAATACTGCGGCGATAATAAGGCAATGCTTGCGTCACATGGCCAAAATCCACCAGCATCTGTCCTTTAAGTTCAAGAAAATAGGGGTTTTCCGGTTCCTGTGCCAAAAGTGCGTCCATTTGCGTCAGTGCTTTTTCCGTACGGTTTTCGCGATAGGATGCAATGGTTCTCGCATATAAAGCTGCGATAGACTGATCCCGGCTGTCATATTTCCATTCTGTCTGTTCTGGGGTTATAAATCCCGTTAACTTTGCCAGCATCCGGCGATGCTCCTCTTTCCAGGTCTCCGGATAAGCCGCCTCCTTATAAGGAGATCTGGAAAGTCCGGCTTCAAGAGCCTGCACACGGTCGCGAGTCAAGGGGTGAGTGCGTATATACTGGTTCTGTTGGGCTGCCGGCAATAATTCCTCGCCTTTCAGTTTTTCCATAAAACTGACAAGTCCTTGCGGACTGATATGGGCTTTTTCAAGAGAATCAAGGGCAGATTGATCCGCGCTTGATTCCTGAATGCGGCTGAATGCCAGATAGTGATTAATCGCTGTGGCCTGTGATCCGGAAATAATGGCGCTTGCCAGTCTGCCTTCTCCTGTGAGAACAGCAGCACCAAGCCCCAGAATAGTGCCAATCAGGCTCTCATAAGAAGCATTCTGCATAGCGCCACGCGCACGAACAAGATGGCCACCACGAATATGCCCCAGCTCGTGAGCGATCACACCAATAATTTCGGCAGTGCTCTCCGAACGGGTGATCAGACCTGTGAAAATGAAAATATTAGGCCCGCCGGCAACAAAAGCATTGATATTATTATCCTGCACCAGAATAAATTTCACCGCATCCGGCGAAAGACCTGCGGCTTTAATCACGGGTTCTGACCATTTTTTCAGTGTGTTTTCGATTTCCGTATCACGAATCAGGGTTGGGTTTCCACTCTGCGCAAAGGAAGGTGACCCGGAAAACAGGGCGAAAAGAAAGAACATCCCGCACAAAGAACACAATATCCTGTTTCTATGCCGAGGAAAAAGAGTATGCTTCATAAAGGCAGTGCCTGTGGTGTAAAGAAAAATATTAAAACAGATCAGATTATAAAATAGTATGGGCGCACTGATTTATCAATGGATTGATCTCATCTGGCTGCCGATTGGCTGGTTTGCCGTACCAAAACAGCATCGTTTTAAAACTCTGGCTTTTATTATCACTTGTATTCTGACCTTGCGTACACAGGTGGAACTAGTTGAATCAACCGGCTTTAATACGGGATTTCTGCCTTTTCTGGATACCCCCGTTTATATGCGCGGATTGATTATTTATAGTATTCTTATCGCATTCTTTCTGGTTCTAGCGCATTTCTCGGCGGCGACCCATAAAATTGTATTTTTAACCGCCAGTCTTGCGATTTTTTTCTTTGCTTTTATGGTGTCAATGGTTGTGATGGTGCTATAGCAGAAAAGAAATCAGTTTTTCTATCCTCCCCCTCACCACTTGTCATTGTTATGATTCATTGAAGTATCTATATGAAAAGGGGCATAAGGAACTATGGCCGCTGGCTGTGACCATGGTGATCCCGGCAGGGCTCGAACCTGCAACCCCCTGCTTAGAAGGCAGGTGCTCTATCCAATTGAGCTACGGGACCGCTTTTGATTGTTTGAAAATAGAGCATTCAAAGACCGGATAGCCAGAAAAAAATTCAGGAAACGCTCCTGTTTATTGTTCCGGCGGAATATAACGGAAATTATCACTATAGTTACGGGGGATGACTTTGCGGCAATGCGCGATCGCCTTATCATAATCCCACCCCTTCTTTTGGGCAAAGGCCACGGCCTGTTCCTGTGTTTCAAAGCGCATCTGCACCTGATTCAGGGTATCTTCCGAACTTGTCCAGCCCATAACGGGTTCCGGCTTACGTTTTGATATTGTTTCATATTCAAGCACCCATAGACCCATTTTACCGCGTCCTGACTGCATGGCTGATTTACCCGGTTTGTAAATGCGTACTTTCATGGCAGTGAATTTACCAGTGATAAAAGCCGTAGGCAAGAGATTGCCGGACTTTCATAAAATTATTTGAAACTTTGTTTATAAAATAAACAAAACTCGTCTTAAGATAGAGCCATAAATAACGGTTTTTCAATATTTTAGGGTGCAGAATAAGAAGATGTGGGATGAGGCTTTCTTTTACTCTTTGGTTGGTTTGGGGATTATTGCCCTTCTGCTGACCTATAAATGCTGGGGCAGTGTGATTTATTTTGTTACGACGCACTGGCGCGTAGCGGGGTTTATTCTGATTGGTAGTTTATTCGGTGTTTTTATTGTGCTCAAACAGCAGGATCTGAAATACGAGCTGGCCTATTATTATTTTACCGGAACGAAAAATACCGGAGAATTGCAGTCGCGTTACCAGATTCGCCAGTGCAGGGAATTTATTCTGGCCAAAATCAAGGGGGAGGAGGTTGCCGATGACCGCCATTTAACCGCCGGATTTATCAATATCAGCACCATCAGCAACTGGGAGTTCTGCGCCCGCACATTCGGGCTGAATTACTGGAAACATGATATTACCATCAACGGGCAAAACGGCGGACGCCTTCTGTGCGAAGCCTATGCCCGTGATACGTATCGCTCCGATAACGTACAGATATGGTGTGATACCGTCTTTTCTCCTGCCGCAACGACACCTGAATCGGCTTCCGGACACAGCGGAAGCAAGTGACGAAACCTCTACACTCCGGTAATACCGGATGGGCATCCCGCTCATCCGGTATTTACTTATGGGGCGTAGGCGCGTTATATCTTAATATTGTTATCAAATATGACTGCCGGAAGAGAAAGCGTGAGAAATGTCCCAGAACCAGCCTGTAGAAAGTCCTGCCATGAATGAAAGCCTTGTGCCTGATATGAAAGATATTGTTGCTCTGTGTAAACGGCGCGGTTTTATTTTTGCCGCTTCGGACATTTACGGCGGAATTAACGGTTTCTGGGATTACGGCCCTTTGGGGGTCGAGCTTAAAAACAATCTGCGTGATCTGTGGTGGAAACACATGGTCACCACCCCGCCCGTTGGCCCTGATGGCCAGCCGGTGCAGATTGTCGGCCTTGACAGCGCCATTATCCAGAATCCGAAAGCATGGGAAGCCAGTGGCCATGTCGGTGGTTTTTCCGATCCGATGGTGGATTGTAAGGAGACGAAACTGCGGTATCGGGCAGATCATTTAAAAATAATTCGCGTAGATTCTCCTGATAAAAATTTATTTTTTGCATTTATTGAAGAAACTTCAGAAGAAGAAATGGCTGCAAAAGTAAAAAAGGTTCTTGGCAAGAGTGTTCAGATTGGCGCACATGAGAGTTTTTTAGAGTGTGTGGATAAACTTCATCTCATTGTCGCCCCGGATGCGAAAGAATCTGGGACATTAACTCCCCCCAAACAATTCAACCTCATGTTTCATACCTATGTCGGTGCAACGGCGAGTGAAGAAAACAAAGCCTACCTGCGTCCTGAAACGGCGCAGGGCATCTTCCTGAATTTCAAGAATGTGATGGATTCTTCGCGGGTCAAGCTTCCGTTCGGGATTGCGCAGATCGGCAAGGCGTTTCGCAATGAAGTGACCCCGCGCAATTTTATTTTCCGCAGCCGTGAATTCGAGCAGATGGAAATGGAATGGTTCTGTCATCCCGATGAAGTCGAAACATGGATGAATTTCTGGTTCGAGGAACGGCAGAAATTCTGGAAAAACCTCGGCCTTTCCAGTGACAATTTACAAATGCGCCAACATGGACAGGACGAGTTGTCACACTATGCCAAAGAAGGGCTGGGAACATCGGATATCGAATATCGTTTCCCCTTTACCGCGCCTGATTTTGGCGAACTTGAAGGCATTGCCCATCGCTGTGATTTTGATTTGACCGCTCATAGCGAACATTCCGGCCAGAAACTTGAATATACAGACCCCAATGACCAGAAAAACCGCTTCATTCCCCATGTTATCGAACCGGCAGCGGGATTGACACGCGGTGTACTTGCCCTGATTTGCGAAGCGTACACCCCTGATCCGAACCGTCCTTCCGGGGTGTACTTGAATTTTCATCCGTCTGTTGCCCCTAAAAAGGCCGCAATTTTACCGCTGACTGCAAAAGACAGCCACGTTCCGCTTGCGACAAAAATCTATATGGATCTACGCGAACATTACGCTGTTGATCTTGATATCAAACAGAATATCGGGAAACGTTATGCGCGGCAGGATGAAATCGGGACGCCGTTCTGTTTTACCATTGATGATCAATCCAATGAAGATAGCACCGTCACCGTCCGCCATCGTAACACCATGAAGCAGGAGCGCATCGCCATAGAGTCAATCCGTACCTACATGGAAAAAGAAATGGCTTTGATGGCGCAGTAGGTTTTGCTCTCCTAAAATATGAGAAGAGGCAGGAACCCGTTTCCTCCTTCATTGTTGGTGTTGGTATAACCCGAAAATGAAAGGAAATAAACCATGACCTATAATAACAAATCCTGTGTTGATGCCTGTATGAGCTGTGCCGCAGTTTGTTCCTATTGCGCGGATGAATGTATCGGGATGGAGGATATGGAAAGATGTATCAAATCCTGTCTTGCCTGTGTGGAAATCTGCACATCCTGTATGAAAGTGGCGGCAGCAGATTCAGAATATGCTTTATTGTTCTGTCAGCTTTGCGCAGAAATTTGCGAGTCATGCGCCGTAGAGTGTGAAAAGCATGACCACGAGCATTGCCGCGCCTGTGCCGAAGCATGTCGTTGTTGTGCCGAGGAATGCCGTTCAATGTCAGGAACATCCAGCAATAAAAAAGTTGTTTAACAGGGAGAGGGACTATTTAAAAAACGTTATTCCGGTTTGAGATCAGGACAACATTTTTTTATTATGTAGATTCCTCAGCAATAGCGCAAGCAGGATCATGGCTCCGGCTTGATGCAGGGTGGCAAGAGGAATGGAAATTTGTGTGAGTAACGTCGAGATCCCCAGCCCGATCTGGATAAACACCATAATTCCCAATTTAAAATCACTGGTTCTGATCGCTAGCGCAACAAGAACCAGTCCGGCTAAAATTGCTAGCCAGCGATGGGTAAACTGTATCCACGCTTGTTGTTCAATAATACTCGAAATATTGAAATATTCAGGAGGAAGAAGAGATTCTCCTATCAGAGGCCATGTATTATAAATAAGGCCAGCATCCAGTCCGGCGGTAAAGGCTCCCCAGATAATGGTTATTGCAAGGAGGAGAAGGGCTCCCCAGCCATGAAGAAGCAGGCTGCATTTCACAATTGTTTTTTGTGATGAGCCCAAATCAAGCGCCGTCCACCAGAGCAGGCTGAAAAGGATAAGCGCCAGCGATAAATGGGCAGCCAGACGAAAATGGCTCACTTCCGGACGATCCACCAGACCGCTTTTGACCATCCACCAGCCCAGAACCCCTTGCGCACCACCAAGTAAAAACAATCCGAAAAATTTCCATCCAAAGCCGTACGGAATTTGTTTTCTGAAGGCAAACCATACCAGCGGCAAAGCAAAGCAAAGTCCGATAAGCCGTCCCCAGAGTCTATGAAACCATTCCCAGAAGAAAATCTGTTTGAAATCGGCAATTTCCATCCAATAATGTTTTTGGGCGAATTCGGGACTCTGGCGATAAAGAGCATAAACCCGCTGCCATTCCTGTTCGGAAAGCGGTGGCAGCCACCCTGTGATAGGCCGCCATTCGACCAGAGACAAGCCGGACTCCGTCAAACGTGTAACCGCTCCGATTACGGCCATGGCAAACACCATGAAACAGACAAAATAAAGCCAGATCCGGATTTTTCTTCTATGGGTCATCAAACACACATATTGGTAATTGACATTCTGGAGCAACGTGCCATTTATAACGGGAAATGGGTGAAGATAAAAGACATAAAACAGATGCAATTATTATCGGCGCGGGTCCTGTCGGGTTATTTGCCGTGTTCGAGCTTGGTCTGCTGGATATGAAAGCCCATGTGATTGATATTCTGGATCGCCCGGGCGGGCAGTGTGCCGAACTTTATCCGGAAAAGTCGATCTATGATATTCCTGCATTCCCCTCTATTCTCGCGCAGGAGCTTGTCGATAATCTGATGGCACAAATTGCGCCGTTTCATCCGGTTTTTCATTTATCCCGCATGGCAGAAAAGCTCGAAAAACTTGCAAATGGCCACTGGCTTCTTGTGACGGATGACGGCACATCTATCGAAGCACCTGTGATTATTATTGCCGCCGGGGGCGGCTCTTTTGTACCCAAGCGCCTTCCTTTGCCGGACATAGAAGCCTATGAAGGCATCTCCGTTTTTTATGCAGTTCGTAAAAAAGACTATTTTTCCGGAAAAAAACTTGTTGTAGCCGGCGGCGGTGATTCCGCGCTTGACTGGACAATTGCGCTGCAGGATGGCGTGGCGGATCATATTTCTTTGATCCACCGCCGTGATGAATTTCGTGCCGCGCCAGATAGCGTCAATAAAATGCATCATCTGGTCAAAGAAGGTAAAATAGATTTTCATATGGCTCAGATTTCAGCTTTGCATGGCGAGAATGGAAAGCTGGATGCCGTGACGGTTAAACCGAAAGCAGGGGAATCGTTTGATATAAAGTGCGATTGTCTTCTTGCGTTTTACGGACTGACCATGAAACTGGGGCCGATAGCGGAATTTGGACTTCATTTTGAGAAAAATCTGATTCCTGTAAACACAGAAAAATTTGAAACCTCTGTTCCTGCAATTTTTGCTATTGGGGATATCAATACCTATCCGGGAAAGCAGAAACTTATTCTTTCCGGCTTCCATGAAGCCGCCCTGATGGCGCACGCGGCATACTCTTATGTATATCCTGGAAAAACCGCACGATTTCAATACACAACATCTTCCAGTAACATCCATGAAAAACTGGGTGTCGGCGATTTGTAATTCATGTTTCTCTTTTTACGATTAGTTGATACGGTAGGGGAGAAAATAATGAGCGAACCGAGTATTTATTATGGCTTCTTTTGATATTATAAAATCTGTAGGTTCTGCTTATCAGCTGGTCTGGAAGGAACGGCGTTATCTTGTCAGGCTTGCCGCCATCCCGTTTCTAATAAAACTGGTTTGCTATATTGTGATTGTTGCGCTGGGCTGGGAAGAAAATTTTCTACGTCAGGCGATTATTATGCTGCCTTCCTATTTTGCCGATGGCTGGCTATTTTGCCATCTGGTACGTCTGATTTTTCTTGATCACCGCTGGCCCTTCCGGCCAAGCGGGGACACTGATAAGGATATGGCACTTTTGCAGGATCGCGCCGCCGGTATTATGGCGGGGGCACTGACATTTACTGTGATCAAATTTCTTCTGGCGGGCATAACATTTGTTATCTATGAAATCGGGCAAACAAGTTTGAATGCGGAGTCACAGGATGTGAATCCCGCTGTTTTTTTTCTGATGCTGGGATTCCTTGTTTTTTCCTTTTGGGGGTTTCGTTTTCTATGGCTTTATATTCCGGCAGCAATTAATTATCCGCTTAAACGCTTTCTCCATAATCTGGGAGGATATACCGCCTCATGGTATTTAATCGGGACATGGTTGCTGTGTTTTTTACCGTTGTTTTTTATATTCGGAAAATTTATTTCAATCATCGGTGCGACTGTAGAAGGACAGACAATCAGTATCGAAGTGCAGTTTCTCGCGATATTTTTTCATATTCTACTGGATACAGGCGTGGGATTACTTGCTACGGCAGCCATGGCAATCGGCTTTAAGGATCAGATGTTTTCCAATGGCAAACAGAAAAACTGAATGTCGCTTCTTATTGCAGTGTTAATTCATGATTATAGAATTTTGTATCACCGGAAGTAATCAGTTTTTTGCTTGCCACATAAACAGAATGCACTTTTCCATCAAGCTCCCGTCCCCAGAATGTAAGAAAATTATGGAGTACCGGAAATTTGGGGGAAATATCATATTCCTGCCAGATATAGGATTGTAAAAAATCAGGGTAATCCGGCATATGATAAATAATTTCTGCCGTGGTCAAACGGTAATCTTTTATGATTTGTTTCTCAAAATTCGCCATATATTCAAGTCTCCTGTTATTAGGAAAACCAACAGAAATTCTTTCCTGTTTGTTCCATAATAACATGAAGTTTCTTTCAAAATCCTTAAAGAGCCTCTAGCAGTCTGCTGAAAAACCCCTGATTTTGGCGCAAAGTTCCTTCCTGAGCACGCCTGCGCCGATGTTTTGTGGTGGATTTTGAGTTTTTTCGCCCCGGTTGCGGCCTGTTTTCCGGTTTTCAGACGCAGTTATCCTGTCGCCGCCAGAAGTTTCGGGATACGGATGAGGTTGTAACCAATGAGATTGAGCATGAAATGCCCGGCGACATTGGTGATTCCGCGCAGTTTGGCCTTGCGCATCGTGCCGTGTTGCTTGCCGAGACCGAATACGCACTCGATCATCTTGCACTTGTTCTGCGATATGCCGTAGCCCGCGTGCCGCGTCGTCCTGTTGTCGATGGCGCTCCTGCGGTTTGTATCGTTTTGCGCGACGTGCGGCGTGATATTATTTGCACGTAAATCCGCAACGTGATCCTTCGTATCATATGCCTTGTCCGCGCCGGCAGTGATGCGGCGCTTCTTTTTGCGCGCGATCTTTTTGAGCATCCTCAATGATGCTTTGCGCTCTGCCGTTCCATTCGCGTGCGTCACCATGCCCGCGACGACAAGGCCGTGACGGTTTTCCATGACCGCATGACCCATATAACAAAGCGTGCTCTCCTGCCCCTGCGACTTGCGGTACAGGAGGCTGTCCGGGTCGGTCGTGCTCGCGTGGGTGTCATTCCTGCGTTTTGTGCCGTGAAAGTTCTCTCCATCGCTATCCTGATCGTCCTTTGGCTTGAAACTCTTGTGCGACGCCCAGGCCTGGATCAATGTCCCATCTACAGAAAAATGTTCGTCGGACAGCAGCGCCTTTACCTTCTCGTGATTCAAAAGCCTGTCCATGAAGCGGTTGAAAATATCGCCTTTTTGCAATCTCTCGCGGTTCTTTGTGAAGGTCGTCGCATCCCATGCGGGGCCGTCTGCGGGCAAGCCGACAAACCAGCGGTACATCAGGTTGTATCCCATTTGCTCCATTAGGAGCCGTTCGCTGCGGACGCCGAAACAACCCTGCAACAACAGTGCCGATAATAGCTGTTCGGGCGGGATCGAAGGGCGACCGGCGCGGGCATAGAGCTTGCGGAAATCATGGTCCATGGCTTTGAGCACTTCGCGCACGAGTTCCCGCACCGCGCGCAAAGGATGATCCGCCGGAACCCTCTGTTCCAGCGTCATGTATAAAAACATATGGCTCTGATCTTCTGATTGTCCGCGCATAATATGATCCTCCCTTAACCAGAGAATCACTTTTTTATCCACTTTGCGAGGAGTTTTTCAGCAGACTGCTATTTTTTGTATTGCTCGACGGGTTGCCGCTGTCGTGCGGGCGCTTCCGTGCAGTATCTGTCCCATAACTCCTCCTTGCCGGGTAAAAAATCATATCTTACACCAGCACACGGTGGGACTAAACAGCTAATTTATATGGCGCTCTCGCTCTATAAGTTTTACTGCTCCAACAGCGATTCCGGCTCTATAAGAGTCGATCGCGTTTTCCGGTATTGCGCGGCCTTTGTATATCTCCTGAATATTTTCTTGAATCTGTCTCTCCAAAATGCCAGCTGTGACCACTCCATTCACAGATTCCTCGGTTGCATAATTTGTAAATCGTTCGCAAGCAAACGCCTCGGATAGCTTGCTCATACCAATAGCTGTCGGCGTTACAGCAATCCTATCAAGCTCTTGCATTGCAGAACGTACGCCTCCATCGTATGCGTCCCTTTCAAGGCCGGCACATTGTTCAGCTGATAAAAAATCAAAATAAGGATACGCCGTGCCTGATGCTGATGCTCTTAACAGGGCTTCCTCAAGAGCGGGGATCACTGTACTATTCCATGTGTTGTCGCCATTTTTGGTAAGCGTAACAATTTGATGAGTACCGTCTCTGCCACGAGCGTCGCGGAAAGCTTTTGATATTCCTTGTGGTTGCATGTTTCACCCTGCGTTAGATTGAACGGCGACACCTTAGACACCTTACCATAAAATTTCCGTAACATCAAGGAAATTGGCGACAGGCAACATGATTTTGTTGGTCTTTTTGCAAAAAGACCAACATTTACAAGCTCCTTTTAGGGTCAACATTCTCTTCGTGGTCATACGGCTGACGGCCCGAAAGCCGCTGGCCGGGATCGCTTTCGATCCGCCACACTCTGGGATTCAAACAGAAGGGTCGGGCTGCCAAATGTCACAGCGGGCTTTATGATCGGTAGTTTGATCCGCCCATGCCACCGCTCGCACGTCACCGACTCCCTTCGTCCCCGCGAGGCCTTTTTCCTGCCAAAGCAGGAATCCTGTTATGCCGCCATTGCTTCCGGCGCGATTTTCATCCGTTTTGGTTTGTATTCCTCACCGCTGATCCGCAGCTTGCGCAGCAGGATTGCCCTTCCACGCCTGACCGCTCATTCAGTAATTCCTTTGCTGATGGAATTACTGAATCAGATTTTTAGGATGGAATATAGGGGTTTTTAGAGGTGGCCTATGCTTTTATTTTATAGTGGCGGCAAATTTTTCAGGATTTTCTTCTGCGCCAAACAGATCGACAAGATCTTGCACAGTTTTAATTTCATCTGTTTTAATAGGCGTTGTGCTTTTCTTTTTGAGGCCGGGAACAATGGCACGTTCAAAACCAAGTTTTGCTGATTCTTTGAGACGGACATCAGGTTGCGCAACCTGCCGGACTTCTCCGGCAAGACCAATTTCTCCGAAAAATACCGCCTCGGCAGGAAGGGGATTGCCGCTCAAGGAGCTGATCAGAGCCGCCGCAACTGCCAGATCTGCGGCAGGTTCATTAATGCGGATACCGCCGGCAATATTCAGGAAAATATCGCAGCCTGAAAAATGCAGGCCGCAGCGCGCTTCCAGAATTGCCAGCACCATTGCAAGCCGCCC
>PFTR01000090.1:18525-22612 GCA_002789675.1 Alphaproteobacteria bacterium CG_4_9_14_3_um_filter_47_13
CAGCCAATAACGGCACGGCGCGGATTGGCCATGGAGGAGGGGGCAACAAGTGCCTGCACCTCCACCAGCATCGGGCGTGTTCCCTCCAGCCCCGCCAGAACCGCGCTTCCGGCAGCATCGGATTGCCTTTGTGATAGAAACAGGGCAGAGGGGTTTGCCACTTCAACCAGCCCTTCATGCGCCATTTCAAAAACACCGATTTCATCAGTCGCGCCAAAACGGTTTTTCACGCCGCGTAAAATCCGGAACTGGTGGGAGCGGTCCCCTTCAAAATAAAGCACGGTATCAACCATATGCTCCAGCACACGCGGCCCTGCAATCTGGCCGTCTTTGGTGACATGACCGACAAACATCACGATAATACCGCGCTTTTTGGCGACGCGGATAATTTCCTGTGCGCTTGTCCGTACCTGCGTCACTGTTCCCGGAGCGCTTTCGACATTATCAACATACATGGTCTGGATTGAATCAATGACCATCAGACTGATCGGGCGCGTGGCGTCTTCCATTGTGGCAATAATGTCACGTACAGATGTCGCAGAAGCCAGTTCCACAGGAGCCTTGCCAAGCCCCAGACGATCCGCCCGAAGCCGTACCTGATCTACAGCCTCTTCGCCGGAGACATACACACAGCGTACGCCTCTTGTTGCCAGCGCACAGACAACCTGAAGCAGCAGCGTTGACTTGCCGATTCCCGGGTCGCCGCCAATCAGAAGCGCCGAGCCGGCCACCAGACCGCCGCCTGTGACGCGGTCAAATTCGGCAATATCCGTTATTTGACGCGGTAGTCTTTCGGAGTTTTCTCCGGCCAGATCAACAAGCTCCAGCGACCGCCCTTTCCTGCCGCCTGTCATGCCTTTGGGAATAGCGGCTTCTGTGATTTCCTCGGCGATACAGTTCCATTCTCCGCAGGCCTCGCACTTTCCTGCCCATTTGGAGGATACAGCACCGCAGGACTGGCAGATATAACTGGTTTTTGTTTTGGCCATTCACATTACATTTCGGGTTTTCCAGCCATTAGAGCTTCTGCTTTTTTTGCAATATCAGGACGCGCCTCACGGATTTCTTCAAGCGCCGCATTTGACATGCCGTTCAGCCTTTTGAGGCGGTTATGATCAAGATCATTGACGATGGAAGCCCACGCCGCCATCGGCAGCACAATTCCTATCATTAATTTCAGAACAGTAGCGGCAGGCTCTTCTTTCCATGATGTGCGAAGATCAAAATCTATTTCATCTTTGGGACCGTGCGCCGGGCCATGGAGCAGATGAATTTTTTTTATTTCATTGGCCATATCCTTCACAAAGCGGAAGGCGTGTTTATCAAAACTCTCTGTCGCTTCCATAAAATCTTTGCGAAGAGAAACCATATTATTCCGTCTTTTGAACAGATTAACAAAAGGTGTCGCGTTTAAAGCAATAAAACCTACAGCAACCTGAAAAGGGGGGAGGCCGGAAAGAGCCAGAACTGCCAGCCCGCCTGCCAGAAAACCGGCACCATTTATTTTTGCAGAATCCAAGGGCGCCTTTCTGGTATAATTTCTGACATTGCTGGCAATAATAAAAGCATCCAGTAAAGAATCTTCGTAGGTGCTTTTGGGAACTTCTTTTTTTTCTTCATCCATTTTTTTCTCCCTGTTTTTGATGTTCCTGAAAATCTCTAGCAGATAATTTTGTAAGGAGCAATATCAGGCAAAGCCTCGTCTTTCAGCAGGGCAAGTCCGGCTGTACCACAATGCGAGCGCATGATACCAATGACTGTACCGTTTTTTTCAATATCCGTTCCCGATGGGGGCAGCGTCTCTCCTTCAATGGCATAAAGATGTTTTTTGGCAAGACCGCGATGATGCATACGGGCGGTTAGCTCCTGTCCGACATAGCAGCCTTTTTCAAAAGAAATGCCGTGAAATTTATCAATATTACATTCAAGCAGGGTTGATTTTTCGACAACCATATCGCGGCTTCCGTCCGGAATGCCAAGCCGGATCCGGTGCTTGTCCCATTCTTCAAAGGGACGTTCCGGAAGTCCGTCCGGCTTTATAAAGCTGCGCCCACCCAACCCGCTATGGCGTGGATCATCCAGAAAATCTGAGTTATTTCCAGAAGGAAGGCAGGCATAGACATGATGGGTCTCCTCAACAGAAATCCTCACTTTGGCGCGCAGACGGTAAAGATTAAGACGTTTATACAAATCTTGCGCCCGTTCTCCGCCTTCGCAGTCAAGTAGAAGAAAATCATCACCCTCAATGATAAAAAAATCATGCAGGAATTTTCCCTGTGCTGTGAGCAGGCAGGCATAAATCATCTTCTGTTTTTCAAGAAATTTAATGTCATTGCTGGTCAAATTCTGGAGAAAATTGTAGCGATCCTCCCCTTCAAGGGAGATCAGGCCGCGATTTTTTAATGTCGTGAAGAAAGCTGTCATGTGATCTATATAACGTGAAATGATAAAGATCAAAAAAGAAAAACTTCGTTTCTTCCTCACTTCGCGCTAAAAGACAGTTATGAATGTTTTATTTATTACATCAAGCCGGCTGGGTGATGCCGTCTTATCAACCGGACTTCTGGATTATATGATCCGTACCATGCCGCAGGCGCGGATTACTATTGCCTGTGGCGGCTTGCCTTCGAGCCTGTTCGAGGGAATGCCTGCTCTGGAGCGGGTTATTATTCTGAAAAAAAGAAAATTCCATGGCCACTGGTTTGATTTGTGGAAGCAGGTTGCCGGAATAAAATGGGATATTGTTGTTGATTTGCGGGATAGCCTCGTCTCGCGTCTTGTTTTTGCTAAAAAGCGCTTTATTTTTTCCCGCCATATTGACCGTAGCAGGCATAAAGTTGAACAGGCTGCCGAAGTGATGGGACTTGATTATGTTCCTGCGCCCCGCTTGTGGATTTCAGAAGCGCAGCGTCATCAGGCGGCAGTTTTTATTCCCGAGGGTGGGCTCGTTCTTGCGGTGGGGCCTACGGCAAACTGGATCGGCAAAACATGGCCTGCCGCACGCTTTATCGAGATAATAGAGTTTATCACTGGAAAGGGCGGTCTATTGCCCGATGCCCGTGTCGCGGTTTTTGCCGCCCCGGGAGAGGAAGAAGATGCGCGGAAGGTTCTGGAGTCTGTTCCTGAAACCCGGCGGATTGATATGATTGCAAAAACGGATCCGGGAACGGCGGCGGCGGCGCTATCGCGCTGTGCCTTTTATATTGGAAATGACTCGGGGCTAATGCATTGCGCGGCGGCGGCGGGTGTGCCGACAGTTGGCTTGTTTGGCCCCAGCTTTCCGCATTTATATAGACCATGGGGTGATCATACCGTCTACGCCGGTACGCCGGAAACATTTGATGAACTGACAGATTTTGAAAATTATAATCCGAAAACGCTGGATCGCAGTCTTATGACAACACTTACAACAGAGGATGTCATTGCCGTTCTCCGTGATTTCAAGATTCCAGCTTTTTTTAAAAGCCTGCCCGGGGATGAACGGGAAGCAAAGTCTTGACAATCATCTTGTTTCAAAGCATGTCATAAAGGTACAAAGGACAAAGAGGACGATGAGCGAACATAACCAGAATTTTCCCGGATGGCATGCCACCACAATTCTTGCTGTGCGCAAAGGCAAGGATGTTGTTATTGCAGGTGATGGTCAGGTCAGTATGGGACAGACTGTTTTAAAAGCCAATGCCCGCAAGGTACGCAGACTGGGCAAGGATAATAGTATTATCGCCGGATTTGCGGGTGCAACAGCAGATGCCTTTACGCTGTTCGAGCGACTGGAAGCCAAGCTTGAAGCGCATCCCGGGCAATTGACCCGTGCCTGTGTCGAGCTTGCCAAGGACTGGCGCATGGATAAATATCTGCGCCGTCTTGAAGCGTTGATGGCTGTCTGTGATAAGGATACCTCTCTGATTTTGACAGGAACAGGCGATGTCGTTGAGCCGGAGGACGGGATTATCGGGATCGGTAGTGGCGGGAATTACGCTCTGGCTGCGGCACGGGCGCTCTATGACCAGAAAGATATGACTGCGGAGGCGATTGCGCTTAAAGCCATGAAGGTTGCCGGAGATATCTGTGTCTATACAAATTATAA
>PFTR01000019.1:0-22953 GCA_002789675.1 Alphaproteobacteria bacterium CG_4_9_14_3_um_filter_47_13
TCCAGAGAGCCCGGCTCCTTTTCCGCAGGCGGAGCCGTCTGTTGCTGCTGCACAGGCTTCGGCGCGGGCCTTATCGCGGGCGGGAGCGAGGAATCGCGGATATTGATCTGTTCTGGATCGTCAAAGGTCACATGATCGGCCAGAACACACCCCGCGACCACCGGCTGGACATGGCCGTTTTTATCCACGGGTTGCCCGGCCTTTTCCGCCACGCACCGCCAGTGCGGCATGTCCCGATGCCCCTTGTACGGGGAGGAAAACGCAGAAAACAAGGAACTCTCACGCGTTATCAGATGATCCCTTCTCGCGCTTTCCTCGCTTAATTCACGCAGCGCGTCAAAATCGCAGGCAGGGCGGCCGATACAAATATCATCTTGTTCCCCATTTTTCAGACCGGGCGGCAGTATCTCTCCTTCCTGCGTTTTGATGTCAAGAAACTGCCTGATCTCCCAGCCGGATGTGCCTTCCTCGCGGCTGGCATCGTAACGTACCCTGACTCCGGGCAGGCTGCCGTCGGTCGTAAAGGGCATATCCCCCGTAGTAAAGCGGCGGATCTCCTGCGGGATTTCAATGCTCCTGATTTTTTTGCGCCGGGCTTTGTCCTCCACCCGGTCGCTGTAGAATTCCGTAATTTCTGCGCCGCTGCCCGTGCCTGTGTTGAAAAGCCGTGAAAATAATTTTGCCATAATGATCTCCCTGTTATATATTTATTTTATGGATAATAGAAAAACCTGTCTGTTATGTCAAGAAACAGTGGCGCGCATTCGGGGAAGAACTGGAAAATCTACGGTGTAATCACCCTTTGAAAAAAGAGTTTCGTAACAAAGTCGGTTATAGACTGTTCACTGCGACATATCAAAATAGCGCCATCGGTCTGCCAATAATCAGGAGTCCGGCTATAATAAACAGCAAATGCTTGCCATCGGTGCGGTTCTCAATTACAAAATGGTGATGGATATTGAATATACAAAACTTCCCGGTGGTTTGCAGGTGATGACAGATTCTGTTCCTTCCGTGGAAAGTGTGGCTGTCGGGGTCTGGGTTGATGTTGGAACCCGTCATGAGGATCTTTGCTATAATGGCATCTCCCATATGGTCGAGCATATGATGTTCAAGGGAACGCCCACGCGTAGCGCGGTGCAGATCGCCGAACAGATCGAGGATGTCGGCGGCCAGATGAATGCCTATACAAGCCGCGAGATTACTTCCTATCATATGCATCTGCTGAAAGAAGATTTGCCGCTGGCAATGGAAGTGCTGGCTGATATTGTCCAGCATCCTGCGATGCCTGATGAGGAAATCGAGCGGGAACGGGGTGTCATTCTGCAGGAAATTGGTATGACAATGGATACGCCGGATGATGTTGTCTTTGATTATTATCAGGAAACAGCCTATCCCGATCAGGCGCTGGGCGCGCCGATTCTGGGACGGAGCCATATTGTCGAGTCTATGACCCGTGATACGTTACAGGACTATGTGCGGCGTTTTTATACCCCGTCCAATCTGGTGATTTCCGTATCGGGAAATGCCGATCATAAAACCATGCTTGATCTTGCCGGAACGCTGTTTAATGATTTGCCGTCCGATGAGGGATTTACGTTTGACAGGGCTGCTTATCAGGGCGGCGAAACCCGTCTGGAAAAAGAACTGGAACAAAGCCATATTGTTCTTGGTTTTGAAGGTATTCCGCGCAGTGATGACGATTTCTATGCGGCGGCAATATTATCCACGATTCTGGGCGGCGGCATGTCTTCCCGGCTGTTCCAGGAGGTACGCGAAAAGCGTGGTCTGGTCTATTCGGTGTTTTCACATCATGCGGCCTATCAGGATGCCGGACAGTTTATGATTTATGCCGGCACAAGCCCTGAGAAACTGTCCGAGCTTATGCCTGTTCTATGTGATGAGATCGGCAGGGCACAAAAACTTGTCAGTACGCAGGAAATCAAGCGCGCCAAAGCGCAGATCAGGGCAGAAATGCTGATGGGACTTGAATCAATGATGCGTCGTGTCAATCAACATGCCAAACATTTAATTCATTTTGGCACGATCCCTGATTTTGAAGAAAAACTGAAAAAACTTGATGCTGTGAGCGAGGCAGATATCTGCAAAACCGCCACAAGAATTTTCAGGACAAAGCCAACGTTGGCGGCACTAGGGTCTTTGGGTAAACTGGAAGAGTATGATTCGATTGTGAAAAGACTGGCGGTGTAAATACAGATGACGCATTCTCATAAAGTTCTTGCTGAAAATATTGATTATCTGGTGGCCAATTATGACCAGAAGCCGGATTTCAAAAAATTGCATAAAGAAAGTGGTGGAATCAATTTTGAGGATTTGAGCCGCTATATGAAGATGCGCCATTATAGTGAAATTTCTGGACATGATGAAAGAAACATTTCTTCTGCTATATCTTTTGAATCATTTGTTTCTTTGAAAATAAAAACACCGGAAGCGCCCGATTATAAAGGAAAAGGCCGGCGCATTATCTACGGGTTTTATCCCACGGAGCTTGGCGAAATTATGGTGGGGCAGACGGAAGACGGGATTTGTTATCTGGGGTTTCTGGTTGACCAGAACCGGGATGTGGCACTTGGCAAGATGAAGCAGCATTTCCGTGATGCTGTGTTTTCTGAAAATGACGGTCTTATTTGCGAATCTTCTGAACAAATCATGCGGATCTGGCATGGTAACGGAGACAAGGCGCATCCGCTTTCCCTTGATTTGCACGGGACGGATTTACAAACTCTGGTCTGGAAGGAGCTTTTGAAAATTCCGGTATGCCAGACAGTGACGTATCAATATATCGCGCAAAAACTGGGAAAGCCCAAAGCATCGCGGGCAATCGGCAATGCTGTCGGTGCCAATCCCGTATCACTTCTTGTCCCCTGCCACCGCGTCATCCGCAGCACGGGACTCATTGATAATTACGGATGGGGCAGTCCCCGTAAAAAACTGTTACTGGGGTTTGAGACAATGATCTTTGGCGCGGAAAAACGCGACTTCACGATAGTGTAACTCTTATTTCTATAGAATCTGCTTATATTATAAACAACGATAACGCGGATTTACGGGTTCTTCTGTTCGGGCTCCCAGAAAACCGGATGTCTTGCCAGAATATAATCTGCTATAACTTTTCCGGCTTCATCGGTTTTCAGTGATGGGTCGACAAAAATTGTTTTATTATCCCTGTCATACATAACCTTTTTTTCGGTGATATTTGCCGCAAAACAAACTTTAATTCCGGCATTTTGAATGTTATGAAACGCTTCCAGGGGTTTGCCACTCAGTTCTGGGCTGCCGGGAAGAAGATCCTGCTTTTCCAGTGTCTCTGTAAGGCTTTTCGTCAGTTTCTCCATTTTTATAAATGTTTCTTCCTGAAGCCCATCAACACAGGTCGCAGAGCTTTTTATAAAATAGCCTTCAACATTGTTAAGTTCTTCAGATACTCTTCCGCATCCCGCTAACGTGAATAGAAGAGACAGCCCGGCAAGGCCACAGGTCGCTTGTTTTGCATTTATCATCTCAAAAGTCCTTTTTTATTCTTGAATAAAAAAATTTATAACAAATAATTTTTTATGTCAAAAATAAGTTACAAAAAAACCAGATCGGTCTTTTCTCTTTTGTGAAGCTGTGCCATATAAAGCTTATGCGGTTTTTGTGGTACACATTTTTGGCTTTGTTTTCGCTCGGCATGCTTGGTCTTGTCGTGGCTGTTGGGGGCACAATTTATGTTATTTCTTATTATAGCCGGGATTTGCCGGATTATTCCGTTCTCAAGGATTACAAACCCGATGTCATGACCCGTGTTTACGCTGGAAATGGAAAGCTTTCTGCCGAATTTGCAACGGAACAACGGGTTTTTGTGCCGATTGATGAAATTCCAGCTATTGTCAAACAGGCCTTTATCGCTGCAGAGGACAAGAATTTTTACAGTCATCAGGGTCTGGACTATTTTGCGATTGCCCGTGCCATGATTAAAAATCTACAAGGTGAAAGCCTGCAAGGGGCATCAACCATTACCCAGCAGGTTGCCAAAAATTTTCTGCTGAGTAACGAGCGCACCTATACAAGGAAGATTCGCGAGGCCATCCTGTCCTTCCGGATGGAACGGGCGTTGAGCAAGGATCGATTGCTGGAACTGTATCTGAACGAGATCTATCTCGGCGAAGGATCTTATGGCGTGGCGGCGGCGGCGCTGAGTTATTTTAATAAGTCTCTGGAAGAACTCGATATCCATGAAATGGCTTTTTTGGCCGCCCTGCCGAAAGCGCCGAGCGATTATCATCCCGTACGTCATTACGAGAATGCGTTGCAGCGTCGGAACTGGGTAATCGGACGGATGAGAGATGATGACTATATCACAAAAGAGCAGGCCGAGCTTGCCCATGCTTCTGCTTTACGGATGAATAAACGCAAGGATGTGGGGATTATTGACGCGCCTTATTTTACCGAGGAAGTCCGACGTGAATTAATTGAAAAATATGGCGGGGACAGCCTGTATCGGGGGGGGCTTGCGGTTCGCACCAGCCTTGATCCACGCTTGCAGGAAATCGCCGTTCGTGCCCTGCGTGAAGGGCTTGTGGCTTATGATAAGCGACATGGTTGGCGCGGCGCCCTTACCCACTGGAAAGAGACGCAGGACTGGAAAGAAAAACTGCAGAAATTCGAACGCCCGGATAGCATGATGAAAAACTGGCGACTGGCTGTTGTTCTGGGTGTCAGTGCTAATGAAGCCACGATAGGTTTTGATGACGGGTCACGCGGGAAACTGGAAAAGCAGTATCTGACATGGGCGCGGAGAACACAGAAAAACGGGAATGTCGGGGCTGAGGTCACATCGGCACGGGATGTTCTGGATAAAGGTGATGTCATTATGGTTGATGAGGTCACGCTGGAGGATGGAAAGAAAGTTCTCGGTCTGCGCCAGATCCCCGCAATCAACGGTGCATTGATCGCCATGGATCCGCATACAGGCCGCGTTCTGGCGATGCAGGGGGGCTGGTCTTTCGGGGAAAGCGAGTTTAACCGCGCAACGCAGGCATGGCGGCAGCCGGGTTCTGCTTTCAAGCCGTTTGTGTATGTTGCCGCGCTTGATAAAGGATTTACTCCGGCAACTCTGGTGCTGGACGCACCTTTTGTGATTGATCAGGGGCCGGGACTTCCCAAATGGCGCCCTACAAATTATTCCAATGAATATTATGGTCCTACGCCGATTCGGGTTGGTATTGAAAAATCGCGGAATCTGATGACCGTTCGTCTGGCCGATTTTGTCGGGATGCCCGATATTATTAAATATGCTAAAAAATTTGGCGTGATTCAGGATATGCCGCCGCATCTATCCAACGCGCTTGGTTCTGGTGAAACCACTTTATTGCGCCTGACAACGGGTTATGCCCAGTTTGTCAATGGCGGTAAAAAAATTACACCGACTTTTATCGACCGGATTCAGGATCGCCGTGGCCAGACGATTTATAATTATGATCACCGCCCCTGCAAGGATTGTGGCACTCTGATCGAGTGGCAAGGACAGCCAACACCGGAGCTTGTCGATACAAGGCAACAGATTGCCGATCCACGCAAGGCATACCAGATTGTTTCCATGCTCGAAGGGGTTGTCCAGCGCGGGACAGCCGTTCGTATTAAAACTTTAAACAGGCCACTGGCAGGGAAAACCGGAACGACCAATGATTCCAAGGATACATGGTTTATCGGTTTCTCACCCGATCTCGTGGTCGGCGTCTTTGCCGGATTTGACGAACCACGTTCTCTGGGGCGTAAGGAAACGGGAGCTTCTGTGGCAGTCCCTATTTTTCGTGATTTCATGGAAGCGGCTCTGGAGGGGACTCCGCCGACCCCTTTCCGTGTGCCGCGTGGTGTCCGTCAGGTACAGATCAATGCAGAAACAGGCGCACGCGCTAGGCCCGGTGATGAAAAAGTGATCTGGGAATCCTTTCTGATTGGTACAGAACCCAGTGATAAAGTTTATATACTGGACGGGAAAGGCATAAGCCTGATGCCCGGCATGAATAGCGATAATAGCCAGCAAACCGGAGCAAGTACAGGAACAGGCGGCCTTTACTGATTGTTTTTATTCTGCCAATAAATCAAGAAAAACGCGTGCGGCTTCAAGATCGCGTTTTATGGCGTCCTGCTTTTTCTCCTGCAAGGGAGCGGCACCGTGTTCGGCTTCATTATAGATTTCTGCTTTATAAATCTCGTCAATATGAGCGGCTTCATAAAGCTGTGCGGCTGTTGCGTCTCCGGCAACAAAAACCAGTCCTAATACAAGAGAGCCGGTTAAAACCGTGACCATCTGCAATATTGTAAATTCAAAATCCGTCATAGCTTCTATAGTTGCAGCCACGTGATTATGAGCCTCTTCCGGCTGTTTAAGTGCTTTTAAATCCGTCGTGGTTGCCAGTGTCTGTCCGTATTTACCCTGAAACCATATCAGCCATTGATCCCATCCTTCTGCTTGACGTTGCGCTAATATAGGGGGGAATGCAGTACGATAACAAAGCAGATCGGTGTCTAGATAAGCGAGTATTTTTTCTGTCATTCCGGCACGGCCTGTCGTGACATGATCTTGTGCTGTGGTAAGAATCTGTGTTAACGGCATGGTGTCGGGAAGAATAGTTTCCCGTTGCGCTGCCCATTCTTTGGCAACATCATCGGCCAGCGCCCGTGTCGGTGCTGTCAGGATTTCCCGCGCCGGAGTCCTGACCGGTTTACCATCCAGATGAATGGCAAAGCCGCCGGATATCTTTGCCGAAGAAACAAGCTTATAGAATTTTTTCATGATCCGGTCTTATTTTCCTTCTTTTTCAGGATGCCCGATAAATTCATAACAGGGATGACTTTCAATCAATCCGAGATCCGTCATACTAAAAACAAAAAAAGCCGGATTGACAATGCCAGGCGCAAAGCCGCCCGGTTTTTCAAAAAGTGAAAAGCGGTCGGTTGTGATGGTGGGATGTAAAGAAGATCCCGTAAGACGGACAGCCGTTGCACCATCCAGTAGGGCAGGATTTTTTGCTTTCGGTTCCAGTTTCAGATCCACTGTATTTTTAAAAATATTGATCTGTCCTTCGCCAATCACAGTGATACGCGAAGTATCCAGAAAAAATGGCTCCGCTGTGGCGATACTGTCCCTGATTTTAAAATCGGCAATCATGCAGTTTAGTGTGGTTCTGTCATTCTCATCAAGGGAGGGTAACATGGCATTCACGAGTCCTGCGCCCCATATATCCAGTGCGGCACTTGCCATCGTTCCTTTTCCGGCAATAAGAACAGCTTCCCCCGCAAGATTTTGCAAAAGCGCGTTATAGGTTTTTCCTGCGCTTGTAAGGGACATCCTGATATCCGCTTTTCCTGAAACATTCTCGTGATCAAACATCACGCTCTGATAATGTCCGTAATCCCAGTCCTTTAAAGAGGCATCGACCGTCAGGGAGGCGGGTTGTATTTCTGTATTCAACCGGATCGTGGAAGCAAGATCTCCGCCGCTGATTTTTCCTGAAGCCATTGCTTCGAATAACTGGTTTTTGCCGCCTTTGATTGCGATAGAAACATGCCCCAGATCGCCATAAAGTGCCCGCAATTCATCAATTTTAATTTTAAATTCTGTTTCTTTTTCCTGATAGGCAATGGGTCGGTCTTTGTGGCTATCCTGCTTTGCAAGCTTCTGATAAAGAGCCTGTATCTGTGATAATATTCTGATATCAGCCAGTGCCAGAACCGGAAAAAAAAGATCGCCGCTGATCTGTTTTTCGTTCGTTTTGATAGTGGCCTGAAGTGTACTGCTGCTGCCAAAGGATATATCAGCCGTAAAGGAATTTTTGGTAAGGCTGTGTCTCAAAGAAAGATCACCGGAAAGAGTGGTATCGGGCGTTCGCAATGCGGCATTTTTGATTTCAATACCCCCTCTTGAAGCGCTTTCAATATCGCCATGAATTCTGATGTTGCCAAATGACGCTTTAAAATTCCCGTTTTTGGCAACCCTGTAGGTTTCTTTTTCTCTTTCCATTGTCAGAGCAGCAGAAATTCCGTCAGCGCCATATCTCCCGTCCAGAACCAGAGCAGGACGCTCTCCTTCGTTTTCTTGAAGAGATAGTGTGTTGATTACAAGATTCTGTTCTCCAAAAATTCCGGCTTCTGCGTTCAAATTCTTCAGAGTCAGCGTTTTAAACCGTTTGCGCGTAAACATCATATCAAAAAAACCAGCGGTAAACTCTGCTGTTTTTACGGTAAACACCGGATCGTCTCTGTCTTTCTTGCGAAACGTAATGTCTGCTATATCCAGATGAAGATCAGGGAAAAAGGACATTTCGTTGAAAACACCGATTTCGGCTCTTATGCCAAAAGATTGTGTCAGATAATCCTCAATGCCTTTTTTCAAGGCCGCATTATCACCGCCGATCATGGCGAGAATGACAATACTCATCGCAAATAACGCCGCCAGCACCAATCCTATTTTGAAAAAACGCCGTAACCAGACCCCAAGCCGTGTCCGTTTGGCCAGCTTTTCACGCTTTTCCATTTCCTTGATACGTTTTTCATCTTCGATAAAAAGAACCATGTAAAACTGCTTTTCTTTTTTACTGCGGATCAGCGAAAGGATCATCCTTAAAACCGGGATCAAAACCAAGCTCCCGCCAGCTTTTTTTAAGCTCTTCGGGAAGCGGAGCGGAAAAATCCAGCATTTTATCTTCCAGAGGATGCTGCAAAATCAACCGTCTTGCGTGAAGATGCAACCGTTTGGCTATGGCGACATCTTCCAGCTCTTCACAAATAAAACCGCCATATTTTCCATCACCCAGCACAGGGCATCCCAATACATCCGATGCATGAACCCTGATCTGGTGCGTCCTGCCTGTGCGCGGCCAGAAAGCAATAAAGGCAGCGGCTGTCCCAAGTTTATCCAGCAGAACAAAATCTGTTTCGGCATATTTTCCTTCGTCATCATCAATGACCATTTTATCCTTGATAGGGCCGCCTGCCTTGATAAGAGGGGCTTTGATCGTTCCTGCGTTTCTTTCAGGAACACCGACAGTCACTGCCCAGTATATCTTTCGGACTTCGCGGTTTTTAAAAGATTTCCCCAGCCGCCGTACCGCTTCTGCGGATCGTGCCGCGAGAAGGATGCCAGACGTATCACGGTCAAGCCGATGGATGAGACGCGGAATCATATCGTTTTTCATTAATAAAGGAAAATAGGCATCAATATGGTGCTCAACTCCCCCGCCGCCCTGACTGGCGAGTCCTGCGGGCTTGTTAAAAGCGATGATATCGCCGTCATCATAGATCACCAGAGACCGGATATAGGCCTGGTCATTCTCTGTAAAAACCCGCTCTTTTTTCACGCGTTCAGGCTTGTCCTCAATCGGCGGAATGCGGACTTTCTGTCCGGCAATAAGGCGTGTATCCATTTTACTTTTTATCTCGTCAACACGGATGGCGCCCTTGCGAATCAGTTTTTGCGCAAGACCATAGGGTAATTCAGGAACACATTTTTTCAGCCAGCGGTCAAGGCGTTGCCCGTCATCTTCCGGGCCGACAGTAATATGGCGAACGTCACTCATGAGATCACCGCACGTATCAAAAACATTCCCGCGAATAATCCGCAAAGTGCCAGAATGACCGAACCGATAATATAAAAAGACGCCGCTGCCAGAGCGCCGCGCTCCAGTAATGATACAGCATCAAGAGAAAATGTTGAAAATGTTGTGAAAGCACCCAATAGGCCAACAGTCAGAAAAGCTTTTATTGCCTGCGACGGGTCTGCGATATGCGCAAATCCTGAAATCAGACATCCCATAACAAAAGATCCCGTGATATTTATAATAAAAATACCCCATGGAAATCCGGTACCAAAAAGATGCGCCGCGCCACTATTGATAAAGTGGCGCAACACCGCCCCGATGGCTCCGCCTGCCGCTATTGCCAGTATAAGTTTCATAATAACCCATTCTTAAAGAATTGCCGCCAGTAACACAAGAAGACCGAAAGCCTGATTGGATTTAAAGACTTCCAGAGAGCTTTC
This sequence comes from Alphaproteobacteria bacterium CG_4_9_14_3_um_filter_47_13, assembly GCA_002789675.1. Classification (GTDB taxonomy): domain Bacteria; phylum Pseudomonadota; class Alphaproteobacteria; order Micavibrionales; family Micavibrionaceae; genus UM-FILTER-47-13. The sequence continues at coordinate 10,043 of PFTR01000019.1, forward strand.
GGGGTCGTCCCTGTCCCATGCTTTCACCTGCCCCAGAAGATGCGCCCCCGATAATATTAACAGCATAACAGAAGACAGACCCGCTCCCACGAGAAAAAATGCCGCCACAAAGAAAATCATCGCCATGGTATAGAATATAGCCACATAATTTTTGCTATTCTCGCCAAAACGCAAAGCCGTTGATCTGATGCCGATCCGCATATCATCTTCCCTATCCTGATGCGCATAGATTGTGTCATAGCCCAGTGTCCAGAAAATTCCGCCGCCATAAAGCAGCAGGGAAGGCAGTGAAATAACATCATTCACTGCCGCCCATCCCATTAAAGCGCCAAAATTGAAGGTTATGCCAAGAAAAAGCTGCGGCCACCATGTCCAGCGTTTCATCAGCGGGTAAAGAATAATCAGCGGCAGTACCATAAATCCAAGCAAAACTGTGACCAGAGACATCTGGCATAAAATTATAAGCCCTGCCAGAAGCAGAGCTCCCAACAGTATAAAAGCCTGCATGGGGGAAACTGTTCCCGCCGCGAGCGGTCTTGTGGCGGTTCGTGCGACAGCCCGATCAAATTTCTGATCCCATAAGTCGTTTATAATGCAGCCTGCTCCCCGCATGATGACAGCGCCCATGGCAAACAGGATCAGTAATCTGAAAATTTCACCTTCAATACCGCGACTGCCACCTGCTGCCAGTATAAGTGCCCACCAGCCGGGGAGCAGCAGAAGCCATGTCCCGACCGGCCTGTCAAGCCGCATCAGATAGGCATAAGGCTGCAGCCGGCATGGAAGAAAACGCTCTACCACATTCCCGCTCTTGATATCCGTGTGTTTTTTTGTATTAGTATCAGTCATGTTCAAGGATGATTATATAAAGCTGCCGCGCCTGTATGTCGATCAGGAATTAAAAGAAAATGCTGTTATTCTGTTCGCTGCCGAACAGTCACATTATCTTAAAAATGTTATGCGCCGTAAAGAAGGCGATAACGTCCGTCTTTTTAATGGCAGGGATGGTGAGTGGCTGGCGGTTTTTACGGCATTTGAAAAGAAAAGTGTAACCGCAAATTCTGTGCGGCAGCTTCTGGCGCAGCCGGAAAGAACGCGGGAGATTCATCTGGCTTTCGCGCCGATCAAAAAAGCGCGCATGGATTTTCTCATTGAAAAAGCGGTCGAACTTGGTGCAACCCATTTGCATCCTGTTCTGACCCATAATACCGAAATGCGGCAGATTAACGAAACGCGCCTGCGTGCCCAGATTATCGAAGCTGCCGAACAATGCGAGCGCCTCGATATTCCGGTGGTATATCCCCTACAGACTTTGGAAAATTTTATTGGGAACTGGCAGCAGCCGATCCCTGTTATGGCCTGTTTTGAACGTTCTGAAGCCCCGTTCATTGATGATGTTATGAACAATAAAAAGGATGTCGCTTTTCTAATTGGTTCCGAGGGCGGTTTTTCGGAAATAGAAAAGGAGCGACTTCTGAAGCAACAAATAATTATCCCTGTATCCCTGGGTCACCGTATCTTTCGGAGTGAAACGGCTGCCCTTTTTGTTCTATCCAGAATATAAATTTTTTATTGAAAGCGACCAGAGACGAATTAATGTTCCGGAAATATCAAAAAATATTCCGGGGCTTCATTTATAATTACAGGAAAATGTTTTCAAAGAAGGAAAATCTTCTTTGAAAACTCTCTTGCATAGCTCGTAATTTTCAGTGTATCTAGAATGCTGTATCTGGCATATTCTTTTTGATTTATGCCTGTTTGAAAATTTTACGGTACAGATTATGATCAAAACCATGATGAAAAAAATATCCCGGCTTTTTGCTTTCTTGCTACTAGCCGTATTTTCCCTTGCACCAGCAGGATTTGCGCTGGCAAATGGCTCCGTACTTTGGGAGACTGGTCTGCAGGAGGCTGTGACGCCAACGATGGAGCGTATTAATGATTTTCATAATTTGCTTCTTTATATCACTGTCGCAATTACTGTTTTTGTCATTCTTCTGCTCTTATATATTGTGGTGCGTTTTAGTGCCAAGAGGAATAAAACGCCCTCCAAAACAACGCATAATACTTTGCTGGAAGTGGTCTGGACGGTGATCCCGGTTCTGATTTTAGTGATTATTGCCATCCCTTCACTTAAGCTGCTCTATTACGCAGACAGGACAGCAGAACCGGAAATGACAATCAAGGTAACGGGATATCAATGGTATTGGGGTTATGAATATCCTGATTACGATGACCTTGCCTTTAATTCCTATATGATTCCAGATGCGGATATTGATAGCGCGAAAGGGCAAAAACGATTGCTTTCGGTTGATAACCAGCTTGTTCTGCCTGTTGATACGAATATACAGATTCTTGTGACGGCCGCCGATGTGATTCATTCTTTTGCGATGCCCGCATTCGGTATCAAGCTTGATGCCGTTCCCGGGCGAACCAATGAAACATGGACCCGTGTTGAAAAAGAAGGCACTTATTACGGCCAGTGTTCAGAGCTCTGTGGTAAAAATCATGCCTATATGCCGATCGAGATACGTGCTGTCTCCAAGGAAGAGTTTCAGGAGTGGGTTGCATTTGCCAAAGAAAAATATGCATCTTACGATGATTTCAAAGCCCAGCGTACAATGAGGCTGGCCCAACGAGGAGAGACCGAGTAAATGAGCGCAGTTCAAGCCGTAGCAGGCAGTCACGATGATCACCATGACCATAAGCCGGGTTTCTTTACCCGCTGGTTCTGTTCTACCAATCATAAGGATATCGGAACGCTTTATATGATCTTTGCGATTATCGCAGGGCTGATTGGCGGGGGTTTTTCGATGTTTATGCGGATGGAACTACAAAATCCCGGCGTCCAGTTTATGCTTGATGATGCTGGAAATCCTGATGGCAATATGTGGAACGTCTTTGTCACGGCGCATGGTTTGATTATGGTGTTTTTTGTTGTTATGCCCGCTTTGATCGGCGGATTTGGCAACTGGTTTATACCGCTTATGATCGGGGCGCCCGATATGGCGTTTCCGCGCATGAACAATATTTCTTTCTGGCTTCTTGTGCCGGCTTTTCTGCTTCTGCTGCTCTCTGCTGTGATCGGCGGGGGTGTGGGAACAGGCTGGACATTATATCCACCGTTATCAGGCATTGTCGGGCATCCTGATATCGGGGTTGATATGGCTATTTTTTCTCTTCATCTGGCAGGTGCCAGCTCGATTCTGGGTGCTGCCAATTTTATTACCACTATATTCAATATGCGCGCGCCGGGCATGACTCTACATAAGATGCCACTTTTTGTCTGGTCAATACTAATCACGGCGTTTTTGCTGGTGCTGTCCCTGCCTGTTCTGGGCGGCGCGATTACAATGTTGCTAACAGACCGCAATTTCGGAACGTCCTTTTTTAATCCTGAAGGCGGCGGTGACCCGATCCTGTTCCAGCATCTTTTCTGGTTCTTCGGTCACCCTGAAGTGTATATTATGATTTTGCCCGCTTTCGGGATTGTCAGCCAGATTGTTTCAACATTTTCCAAAAAACCTATTTTTGGCTATCTTGGCATGGCCTATGCAATGATGGCTATCGGGTTTGTCGGTTTTATCGTTTGGGCGCACCATATGTTTACGGTGGGTCTTGATGTGAATACTCGTGCCTATTTTACAACAGCGACAATGATCATTGCCGTTCCGACAGGTATAAAAATATTTTCATGGCTCGCCACAATGTGGGGGGGATCTATCGAATTTAAAACACCGATGCTCTGGGCGCTGGGCTTTATTGTCCTGTTTACCATTGGCGGGGTCACGGGCGTTGTTCTTGCCAATTCCGGTATGGATTTGTCTCTGCATGATACTTATTACGTGATTGCACATTTCCACTATGTTCTTTCATTAGGCGCTGTATTTGCCATTTTTGCCGGCTGGTATTACTGGTTCGGGAAAATGACCGGACGGCTTTATCCTGAATGGACAGGACAGTTGCATTTCTGGATCACGTTTATTGGCGTTAATATCCTGTTTTTCCCGCAACATTTCCTCGGTCTTGCCGGAATGCCGCGTCGGATCGTTGATTATCCTGATGCTTTTGCCGGCTGGAACGAAGTGTCATCCTATGGTGCGTATATAGCAGGGTCAGGCGTTATCTGGTTCCTTCTGATTACAGCCTACACCATGTTTTTCGGGAAAAAGGCAACGGATAATTACTGGAATGTTGAGCCGCAGGTTATGACTCTGGAGTGGACATTGTCATCCCCGCCACCTTTCCACCAGTTTGAAATTCAGCCTAAGATCAAATAATTTTGATAAAGGGGGCGATGCCGGATTTGTTATTCGTTGGAATGAAATGATTCCGGCATCGCTCTTATTTCTGAAAGAAGAGCCTGTGCTTCTTGCCGATCGCGAATATGGGGTGCTTTTGTGATATAGTCCTCAAGAGCGGTTATAGCTTCAATATGGTTTCCTGTGCGGGCAAAAAGAATGCCGGCATCAAATTGCAGGCGGAATTCCTGTGGCGCTAATGCCCGCATCGCCAGAACACTTTGAAGCGCTCCTGCGTAATCTTCTGTCTCAATCTGGCGCAATTTTATATGATTTTGCAGCCCGACCAGAAGGGCGCGGCGCGAGAGAGGCTCGTAAGAGCGGGAAGACAGCTCTGCATCGGCACCTTTGATCTGTTTGACAAGATGCCGTAAATCGGGGGCTTGTAAAATCTTGCAATGGTGAAAGGGATCAAAAAGGAGCCTCTTCCCATCTTTTTCCAGACGTACAATAAAATAACCAGAAAAATCAAGCCCATAACATTCCCAGTCCTGAGCTTGCGCAACATGAAGATAAAGAATAGCAAGCGCCATACTATGGCCTTTTCCCCGATCAATAACGCGAATCATATCGGCATTCTGGATATGCTCCGGTCTGTCAAAATCTCCTTCATAGTGATACCGATTTGTAAGAATATGTTTTAATGCGGCATAGCGTAGTTCAAGAGATTTTGTCCGGCTTTTTTTTAATAATGTTTCATAATCTTGCGCAACGGCTTCACATAGTTTTCTGATATGATGACGATAGCGATCCAGTGTCTTGTCAGGGTGGAATAAAGAAGCAAGTAATAAGGACGTTTCGGCAAGATCAATGTCCCGATCCGGTAATTTTCCGAAATCCGTAAAGGACTTTATTGCAGAATTCATTGATCCGGCCAGTATAGTTCCTCGCTTTCAACGGTCTGGTTGCGGGTGGGTGCTGTCATAACATTACTATTCCCACTGTTGCCAGCGTTACGATTGTCTTGCGAAGAGGGCTGAAGTGCCCGTGGAGTCTCGCCCGCCATCTTGACATAGTTCACGACTTGCATGACATGCGGAATGGTGCGGGCAACCTCGATCACTTTATTAAGCTCCGCCTGATTTTGGGCAACGCCCATTAAATAAACGGTACCAGCGACCGTATCAATAGAGTAATTGATGGACTGGATATTGCGATCAAATGTCATAGCGGTACGCAATCTGGTTGTAATCCACTGGTCACGGACATATCCGGGAAGGCCTTCTCCTTCGGCAACACGAATCTCGTTAATGACTTGTGATACACCTTCAACTTGCCATGCCAGACGAACGGCCTCTACGCGGTGATCAGGATTCTGGACAACGCCGGTAATGAGTACGCGCCCCTGATTGACTGTCAGATTCAGCTTTGTAAATGTTCCCAGATCATAACGAAACCATTTGTCACTGATGAGAGCCTTTATTTTCAAATCACTGGCAGTGCTGCTGATTCCGCCTTCCCGTGCCGCCGATATGCCGAGCGCTGCGCCCGCTCCTGCCGCTGCACCGATCGGGGAACAGGATGCTAATAATATCAGAGCCATAATAGACAGAAAAATATTTTTCATGGTAAAAGCCTCTAGAATTTGAATAGAAAGATGAGCATGGGATTCGAAAACAAAACTATTATACAGAAACTTGCCAGGCATTGTCCAGATGCTCCCAGTAAAAGGGGGGGGCAATTGCGATCAGATCAAAGCGCATTCCATAGTTAGAAAAGGCACTGTGACGTGCGATGAAATAGCCTGCGGCGCGAATGATCCGTTTTTTCATATGCGGCGTTAGGGCTTGTAAAGCTGTGGATAAATTGTGTCTGGCTTTAACCTCGATAAAAATAATTATATTTTTATGCGAGGCGATAAGGTCGATTTCTCCGACTGGCGTTTTATAGCGCTTTGCCAGAATTTTATAGCCACGCAGCCGTAATCCCCACGCTACGATATTTTCCGCAAAAATTCCGTATTGGTATGAATTCTTTTTATGTGCCATTTTTCAGCTTCAGTGCCAGTTCATAGAGCATTTTTTTGGGGAGCTCTGTTTGGTGCGCTACAAATGCGGAAGCTTCTTTAATGCTCATTGTTTCCAGTGCTTTTTGTAGAGCATCCCGTAGATCTTCTTCATTATACTCTTTCCGGGTTGCCGCGCCAACGACAATCACAATCTCGCCTTTGGGAGCGCCCTGTTCTTCATATAGAAAAAGCAAACGCGATAGCGAATCACGGCGTACCTGTTCATACATTTTTGTCAGTTCCCGCACGACTGCTGCCGGACGATCCCCCCAGATTTCGTGCATATCACGCAGGGATTCAATCAAACGCGGGGCTGATTCAAAAACAATCAGACTGCCCGGAACCTCCGCCCATTCCTGCATTATTTTTTTACGGCCTTCGCTTTTGGGGGGTAAAAATCCGAGAAACGAGAATTTGTCACTCGGCAGCCCCGAAAGCTGGAGCGCCGTCAAAGGCGCGTTCGCCCCCGGCAGGCTTGTCACCGCAATGCCAAGATCAAGGCAATCGCGCACCAGCTTATAGCCCGGATCGGATACCAGTGGCATTCCGGCGTCGCTGATTAAGGCTACACGCCCGCCATTCCCGAGTTTTTCAAGTAAAGAACCGCGCTGGCGTGCCGCATTATGATCATTATAGGAAACCATTTTCTTTTCGATTTCAAAAAACTTCAGAAGCTTACCGCTGATCCGCGTATCTTCGCAGACAATAAAATCAACCGCCGCCAGAATATCCAGTGCGCGTAACGTGATATCGCGCAAATTCCCGATCGGGGTGGCAACAAGGTAAAGTCCGGACGATAAATGCACAGTTTTAAAGTTTTTCATGTTTCCTGACTATGGCTTTTTATGCTAGAAATGCAAGTGATGATGAAAAAAATCCTGATTATAGTATGCCTGTTTATCGTGGCCGGATGTACGTCTTCCCAAAAACAATGGGAAGTGGAGTCTACGCCGAAAACAGCCGAGCAGGCGCCAAGTCGCCTGACGCGGAGTGTTCCCCCTGTCGTCAATGCACAGGGGCAGCCCGTTTACACACCTTATCAGTCTCCAGGACAGGATGCGGGAATTTCTCATTATGATGAAAGTGCGCCGCCTGATACACGGAAATCTGCCGCTTATGCCGATCAGCTGGCACAAAGAAGACTGGCGCAGCAGCAAGCCAGTCCGTCTACTTTTGGAAATATACAGGAGACCCATCAGTTTCCCGTGCAGGAAAGCCAGCCGCAGCTTTATGATTCGCCAGCCTTGCCTCCTGTGAAGGTTGCGCTCTTGCTTCCGCTTAGCGGCGAGCATGCCGATCTGGGGCAGGCAATGTTGCAGGCCGCGCAGCTTGCGTTGTTTGATATGGGATATAGCGCTTTTGAATTGATCCCGCGTGATACAAAGGCCACTTCGCAAAATGCCGCTCAGGCCGCACAGTCGGCAATTGATGATGGCGCACAACTTATTCTGGGACCAGTTTTTGCCGGTTCAGTCGCGGCAGTGAAACCGATTGCAGCGCGTTATAATATCAATATGGTGGCTTTTTCAACCGACTGGTCATTGGCGGGAGGCAATAGTTTTATTATGGGCTTTTTGCCTTTTACGCAGGTCGAGCGTGTGACAACCTATGCCGCCTCGCAAGGGTTGAATAAAATAGCCATTCTGGCACCAAACAGCGATTATGGCAATGCTGTTGTGGCGGCCTATAATTCTCTGGCCTATCGCGCCGGAATGGGAACGGCTGAAGTGGCGCGCTATATCGGTGAGGATAGCGAAGCTTCGGTGACGATCCGTAATTTCACCCGCTATGATGAACGGGTGCAGGCACAGGAGGAGCGGAAACTTTCAGCCGCTACAGGAGCGGCGCATACAGTGTCGCCGGAGGACCTCCCTTTTCAGGCCGTCCTGATGCCTCTGGGTGGTGATCAGGCACGTTCAGCCGCAAATCTGCTGAGCTATTATGATTTAGGGCCTCATGAGGTCAAAAGACTGGGAACGGGACTATGGGATGACCGGGGTCTTGCCACCGAGCCTGCGCTTGATGGCGCATGGTTTGCCGCACCATCGCCTGAGCTGCGCCGTGATTTCGAGACAAGGTACAGGGATCTGTATGGAAACAGGCCAGAGCGCCTTGCCACTCTTGCCTATGATGCGACGGCACTTGCCGCTGTTCTTGCCAAAAAATCCTATTATGAGCAAGGACGTCCTTCTTTTGACCGTACGGCCTTGACCAATCAGAATGGCTTTGCCGGTATTGACGGCATTTTCCGTTTCCGTCAGGACGGTCTTATCGAGCGCGGCCTTGCTATCCTCGAATTTGACCACGGCACCATCAAGGTGATTGATCCTCCGCCTTCGACATTTCAGCATGTGAATTGAATGAATGATCAGTGATATGATTTGAGTGCAATAGTTTTTGCTCTGGAAATGAAGTAATCCCATTTCGCATTCAACAGATGAGTATTTGTATTATGCTGATCTCGGCGGGCGCTCAGTATTATGAGTTATCGAAACAAGTTACCGGAGGGGGCTGCGGACAGACTTGAAACTCTTTTGGAAGAGGCGAAGGATGCAGAAGTTTTGCATCGGGTTCAGGCGATTTATTTACGTGCCCAGCCCTGATTGCCCTTAAGCATTTTTATAAGGAGTGATTATAACTGGATTTCATCAAAAACTGAAGCCTTCATGCCGATGATGCAACGATAGTTAAGAGAGGGGCTTCAAATTTCTCACTGATATTGTAGGCGGTGTATGAGGCTACGAATAAAAATACTGCCGCGTTCTATTGGCAAAAGCCACCAGTGACAGCATGACCGGTACTTCGACCAGCACGCCGACGACCGTGGCCAAGGCCGCGCCGGAATTGAGGCCAAACAGGCTGATGGCCACCGCGACGGCAAGCTCAAAAAAATTGGATGTCCCGATCAGCGCGGCAGGCGCAGCGGTGCTAAACGGTACGCGCCAGAGATAACCCCAGCCATAGGCAATGGCAAAAATTCCGTAAGCCTGAATGAGGAGCGGAACGGCGATCAACACAATAATGAGCGGCTTATCGACAATCGTTCCGGCCTGAAACCCGAACAGCAACACCACCGTGGCCAGCAAGCCCATAATCGAAAACGGTTTTACTTTTGCTGTGAATTTGCCAATGTGCGCGGGATTGCCGGAGCCGTCCAGCGCCTTGCGCGTTACATACCCCGCGCCCAGCGGGATCAGCACATAGAGCACCACCGAGAGCAGCAGCGTTTCCCACGGCACAATAATATCCGTCACGCCGAGCAAGAGCGCCACCAGCGGCGCAAAGGCAAAGATCATGATAATGTCGTTCACCGACACCTGCACCAGCGTGTAATTGGCATCCCCGCGCACCATCTGGCTCCACACAAACACCATCGCGGTGCAGGGCGCCACGCCGAGCAGGATCATCCCCGCGATATATTCCCTGGCATCCTGCGGATCGACAAGCCCCGCAAAGATATATTCAAAAAACAAAATCCCCAGCGCGGCCATGGTAAAGGGCTTGACCAGCCAGTTCATCACCAGCGTAATGCACAGCCCCTTGGGCTTCTTGCCAACATCTTTGATGGACGCAAAATCAACATTGACCATCATCGGGTAAATCATCACCCAGATGAAAACGGCGACCATCAGATTGACACTGGCATATTCAAGGGATGCGATTGTTTGAAACGCTTGCGGCACAAGAAGCCCCAGCCCAACCCCGCCAGCAATACACAACCCCACCCAAAGGGAAAGATAGCGTTCGAAGATTCCGAGGGGTGAGGATGTTTGGTTTGTCATTTTATGTCCTGAATATTAATCACTTGTCATGCCCGCCTTGTGCGGGCATCCGGTGTTTTTATCTGATTTTAATCTTCATATGTTTTGAAAAGATATCATGAGGACGTTCTTTAATAAGCTCTCCAATAATACGTTGGTGCTCTTCTACAGCCGCGCTTTTTTCTTTTCCTTTGGGAAGGCGATATTCACCGGAAATTTTATTATAATACAGGATATAAGCTTCCCACATCTTATCAAAAAGATTTTGGGTGTATTGTTGAATATCATCTGGTAGTTCCAAACGTGCCCTATCCCTAGCTTGCCAAAAAAGATCTTTTGCGTCGTCATTAACATTGCCTTCCGCAAAGACGTGTCCTAGTGCCTTGGTTATGTTGTCGTAAACAGAAAGATAAATGTCGCGTCGGGCGGCGTTCAACTGATTTTTAGCAATTTTGTTGGAACCACACGCAACACAGATAAGGGCTATACCAATAATAATTTCCACGAAAAGTGTTGCAAGCTCCATATTATTCTCCAATGTTTTTAACTGAACTGCATAGTCATTAACCTCGCCACCTATCAGGAAACCAAACATGACTAATTCCCTAGGTACATTTGTGTTAATTGAACGCGTCGCTTAGCTCTGAACCACCAACCCTTGCCTTTCTCAATAGCCTCAATGCGTACTAAAGTTTCAATAGCAATGTTAGCGGCCTTACTTTCTTCTTTTGAAAGAAAGGTTTTCCCCATCTGAAAGTTTATATGGGCAAGAACTTCTTCTGCCTCAGCTTTTAAAGCTTCTTTCTCTTCCTCGGATGCTTGCTCTACGGTTTTCTGGACAAGCTCATGTTCTCTAGTAGAAACTGGCATTTTATTTTTATTCCATTTCTTTTGTTTTATTAAATCGTTCTGCCGTGTTTTGATATGTAGGGAAGAGAACCATAATATAATGCACTATTAGAGGAATGCATATAAATAAGCAAAACCAGAAAAATTCCTCTTCGCCGTTATATCCTGAAAATTCTCTGTCCAGTTTTTTTGAAAAGCCAAAAACAATAAAACGGCTGGATATAATAAAACCAGCGCAAAAAAGTAAAAAAGGCCAGATCGTCTTTGCTATAATTTCTCCAAGAGTTGCGGAACGAGAACCGGGATTTGCATTGATATAAAAGAGCTTCATGGCATAAACACCGGAGGAAAAGAAAACAATACCGCCAAAAACTATTGCCATTAGCAACGATGCCAATACAGTTATGTCACTGTTCAATCCCGCATCAATCATCACTTTGAAAAAAATAAACGAGAAAAACGACCAAGCAATTATGATTCCTGCCATAACAGATGTTCCTTAAGGGTTAAATACTACTAATACAATCTTCATGAAACATGTTCAATACCGGATGCCCGCACAAGGCGGGCATGACGATTTGTCGTTATACCGTCGTTGCGAGCGAAGCGAAGCAATCCAGAAAGCCGCAAGCACGATTCTGGATTGCTTCGTCAGGCCTGCGGCCTTCCTCGCAATGACGGGTGGGTACCGCATCAAATCAACCCCGCGATCAAAAGCCCGCCCAGAATATAGAGCAGAACCGCCACAAGTTTCTGGATAAAGCCGATGGTGATTTTCTTCAAACCCGTTTTTCCGGCCAGCACACCCGCAAAGGCGGCGGCGGTGGCGGCGATGATAAGGCCGGTGGTGACCTTCCCCAGCAGCAGCGTGATATTCAGGCCATACACAACAAGGCGCGTGATATCAACCAGCGCGGCAATCGCGGCATTTGTGCCGACAAAGGCGTTTTTATTCAAGCCTGCATGAAGCAGGAATGCGCTGCGGAACGCGCCCTGATGCCCCGACAGCCCGCCGAAAAAGCCGCTCAAGACCCCGCCAAGCGGCAGGGATTTTTCCGTGAGTTTGATTGTCTTGAGGACGGGCAGCCATTCCATTGTGGCAAAGATAATAAGTAATATTCCAATAATCAATTTAACGGGCGTTATAACGAATGCGTGTCCGGCAAGCGTGTAGGCATGAAGCGCTGGCAAATCAGCAAGTCCCGTGAGAAGCCACGCCCCCGGCACTGTGGCCAGTATCGCTGGAAGGCCAAACCGCCATGTGATGCGCCAGTCAATATCCCGCCACAACGCCGCCAGCTTGAACAGATTATTGAGCAGGTGAACAAAGGCGGTGAGCGCGACCGCGACCGTCACCGGAAAGAAAATCGCCACCACCGGCATCAAAATCGTCCCCAGCCCGAACCCGGAATACAGCGTCAGGATCGAAGCAAGAAAGGCGGTGATGGTGATGATGATGGTGGTCATATTACAGCAACTCTTTTTCTATTCTGGCTTTAAGCATATCAAACGCTTCATCAAACGCAGCATCAATTTCTGCATCCGTCCCGCGCGCGGCGGCGGGGTCGGGGGTGGGCCAGTGGCATTTTTCATGGTTGCCTGAGAACACGGGGCAGGGCGCGGATGCGGCGGCATCGCATACGGTGATGACCAGATCAAAATTCTGCCCTGCAAACTCATCCCATAATTTGCTGCGCGGTGTGCCTGCCTCAATGCCGTGGCGTTTGAGGGTTTCGATGGATTTGGGGTGCACATATCCGGCGGGCTTGCGGCCTGCGCTTACGGCCTTATAATGCCCGATGCCCAGATGATTGATCAAGGCTTCGGCCATCACCGAGCGGCACGAATTTCCGGTGCAAAGGACAAGCACGTTTTTCATGTTATCAGCTCTTTTTCCTTACACTGCTTTAATGCCCATATTGCGTAATCCATGATTTTAGGATGTTTCAAGGCATTCTCCACCGTTTGGTATTCGCACGCTTCAGCTTCATA
>PFTR01000019.1:22990-23148 GCA_002789675.1 Alphaproteobacteria bacterium CG_4_9_14_3_um_filter_47_13
CATGTTGCTAAGGTGGAATTCTGACATTAAAACGAAAGGGATCTACCGATATGACAAAAAGAAGAAATCTCTCTCCTGCATTCAAAGCCAAGGTTGCATTGGAGGCTCTGAGAGGCGAAAAAGCGCTATCCGAGCTATCATCTGAATACGGTGTTCAT
>PFTR01000134.1 GCA_002789675.1 Alphaproteobacteria bacterium CG_4_9_14_3_um_filter_47_13
CTTTTATCCGCCAGTGCGCTTTTGTAGACCGGACATGGTATGAGGGTCTTGACTGTCCCAATTTGCAGCGCTGGTTGCAGGAACATCTGGAGAGTCTATTGTTTCAAATCATTATGAAGAAACGCGAACTCTGGACACCGGAGGCGCTCCCGACCCTGCTTTTTTCTCTGTAAATTCATTTAAAAATATACGAAAAATTTACACTTTTTCTTTATAGTGGAAAGGAATTGCAACTTCTCTTTAAAGAAAACGTAGCAAAACCCATGACAAGCAACGGTTACAGCATCTAACTGCCGCCTTTTGTTGTAATATAATTACAAATTTTCCAATTAAAATATAATAAAATTATGTTTTTTTAAATTAAACTGTATATAAATATCAAAATTACGGCAACAAAACTTGCAATACAGAGTCCTTTTCCGCTATAATAAATTTAACGATAAAAATAAAAGTGCGGAAAGCCCAAGAGCAAGGATATTATATTGGACGGAACAATTGCATTAAATCCGGATAAAGAAACAACAGAGCGTCACACCTCCGACGTTGCAAAGAATGTTGGTGAATATAGTACATCCCGCGCCGTTGCCATGACTGCCCATGGGGCAAATCAGGCCGTCATCCAGACTGTTGCTTCGGCAGGATATCTCGTTGATGGTGTCAACTGGGTTCTGGGATTTGCCGGATTAGGAAGTGAAAAGCCGTTTCTTGGACATGAGCATCTGGAAGAAATCGGAACCGATCTTTACAATGGCTATTATGAACTCTTTGGACACACCGCCCCCGTTGCACGAAATGAAACGGATGAAGCCTTTGAAACAGGTGGTAAAGTTGTGGGTTTTATTGCCACTACGGCAGCAACACTAGGGCTTGGCTCTGCGACTCTGGCACCCAAAATAGCCTCTATGTCCAGCCAGGCCACCAAAGCTTTTGCGCCGCTCGTTACCACTGCGAATAAAGTATCAGAACTGTTTACCAGCGCTGCCTCAGGCATGAAGGGGTTTTTGTTAGGAAACCCGACAAGAGGTGGAATAATGCTGCTGGGAGCGACACCCACAATAATAACAACCGCTGCTCTGGCAACAGAATATCATACGGGTGGTGCCCTATCCGAAATGGCTATTGATACCGCTATTAGCAGCATAAAGACTCTGGCAAAATCAGATATGTTTACTGCTGAAAATATGGAGGTTGTTGTTGATAGTGCCACATATCTTAGCAATGTTTTCGGTGCCCTAGAAAAATCAGTACAGAATCAGGTTGTCAAGGTGGCCATGAAAAATCCTGAAAATCCAAGTATGGAAGATATTCAAAACGGCAAAAAGGCTGCTCTATCCTTTCTACTTCTCAATCCTGAAAATCTGATTGCTGTTGGCATTAAAAATAAAATACGGACGGCAGCTATTGATGATTTGCACGACGATCCTGAAGAAGCCGATAAATATCTGGCACGAAAATTTGTTCAGGACATTATCGATATCGCGCAAGTCCGTGCCCTACGCGGGAACCAGATCAAAGAAGAAGATGTTATCAACGCTTTGCCGGAAACACTCAAAAGCGGAATGCTTTCTGCGGCAATGCCGAAAAGATTACAAAATGGCTTGAAACATCTGTGGCCGAATGCTTTTACAGTTCCCCCAAAAATACCGGGAGACACCAGCCAAATCAGCCAGCATTTTAACAAAGCCCGGAGCTTACTTGGCCTTACCGATGACCATCCGGTATCCATGAACAATAACGGGAATAATAGTTTCTCGATTTTAAATATGCTTAAAAATATCCCCATGCTCGGAGGGATTATAGTGTTTCTTCAGAAGGTAGTTGATTTTTTCAAGCCTCTTTTTGGTGCTGCGGATGCCGGCAATCTGGAGATTCAAACGAATAAAGAGAATAGAGCTGCCAATATTATTGCAAAAAGCGGGCATACCATTCCCCCCGACGCGACTGTCAAAACACAGAATCATAAGGGTGGCATAATAACACAGCAGGCTCTTGCTCCCACTTTGCCATCACGGCACGATCCCAAACTCCAACTGGAAATGGAATAGGAAATAATGCTGGATTACCGGAATGAAACAAAAAAACCGACGATGCCACCCGATGTTATGAGCGGGGCTTTTAACAGCAGGCGGCGCAAGGAAATGATCGACCCGGCAGATTTTGATATTGTAGCGGATAAAACCACCTCCAGAGTCTGGATCCTGCATGAGAAGGCCTTTATCAACCAGAACCGCGTAACCCATGCGGAATATGATACAGAAAACCATTTCCTGCGCTTTGTTTCAAAGGATGGCTGCATGCAATATCTCGGAGCTGCCGTACAGCAACTGCTGCAGCCGCATCTGGCGCGCACAAAAGATATTACGGCGATTCTCGCCGATCCGGAGGGCAATATCAAAGATTTGTTTGTTGTCCCTCTGAAACAGGTCAGAACATTACAAAATATTCACAATCAGGGAGAAAAAAGATAAATTTATGGAAATTTTTACCCGGTATTAAGAATAGTAGTGTTGAATGGTAAGGACGAACAGCTTAGAATGGCAAGATGTTAATCAACAATGGTAGTGATGATTATGTCTAAGAACACCCCTTCTAAGTCGAAATATAACGAAGTCGGAGATCCTGACTTCAAGGTTGATCTGGTTGTGAATGAAGGTGCGAAAGTTGCCGTATTTCATAACAAACCATTCCAGAGTGATTTATCCTGGCTGGAGTTCAATCTTGATACAAGAAGTCTGGATTTTATTATGGATGATGGCGATGTCCGTAATTTTGGTACAACGGTACCGGAAGAGTTCGCAAAAGATATGCAAAACGCGCATGTGGTGTTGATGGTACTGATGAACGAGAAGACAAAAGATCCGGATAGCGGACAATATTTTCCTCTTATCATTCATCGGGACTAAAAACGATAATAGAAACGATTAGATAGAGGAGCGTAAATATGGGATATAATCAATTCACTGGTGCTGACGCCGTCAATCAAGAGATTGCACAAATGGGTCTTGATACGAGCCGTAGTTTTTCCCTACAAGGGGATGGCCTGCTCAATGAAATAGCCCCTTCAGTAAAGCCGGCGCCTACAGTCACGCAGGACTTTGCGCCCCCTGGCATGAACTAACGGGAGCCACAGAAAAAATCCCCGTCTTCATCCAGAAGGATGTTCAGACGGGAATTGGCTGTCCGTTTCAGCCACAATCTGCTCTGATCACAATGCCGAGGTCATCTATATAGACATTCATACGCTCCGGATGACCTTCCATTGACTCATTCGCACCGGACATAAAAATCTGATAAGGTCGCCCCGTTGCTTTCAGAGCATGGATGTCCACAGGCTGCTCCAGCCATGCTTTAAAATCACACGCCATCACAGTTTCATGCGCTTTCTTCTCCATCCGCGCTTCATTGATCGCCTTCAGCCCGAAGAAAAGGGCAAAGCCGAAGACCACAAAAAAGACCTGCATCAGAAGAAAGATTTCTGTCCCGTTGAGTTTCATTCATATAATCCTTTATAACGCTTGTTTTTGACAAAGAGACATGTACAGACATTTTCTACAGCCCGATGCAATCTTTTCCCCCACATGATACTCTTTTCCTTTGTAAATTCTGCAAAAGAACCTTATCTTTTGCGCCATAAGCAATCAACAGGAAGATACATGAGCAAACCATTAGAACAGATCCGTAATTTTGCGATTATCGCCCATATCGATCATGGAAAATCTACACTGGCTGACCGACTGATCCATAGCTGCGGCGGGCTGACCCTGCGCGAGATGAAAGAGCAGGTTCTGGACTCCATGGATATCGAGCGCGAACGCGGCATTACCATCAAAGCGCAGACAGTGCGTTTGCTTTATACCGCCAAGGACGGTATCAAATACCAGCTCAATCTTATGGATACACCCGGCCATGTTGACTTCTCCTACGAAGTCTCACGCTCGCTGGCCTCCTGCGAAGGCTCGATACTGGTTGTTGATGCCTCGCAAGGGGTGGAAGCACAGACTCTGGCCAATGTCTATCAGGCGATTGATAATAACCACGAAATCCTGCCTATTCTGAACAAAATCGACCTGCCCGCCGCCGAACCTGAGCGCGTGCGTAAGGAAATCGAGGATGTTATCGGAATTCCCGCTGACGACGCCATTCCCGCTTCTGCCAAAACCGGTGAAGGAATTCTGGAAATTCTGGAAGCTGTGGTCACAAAACTTCCGCCGCCCCATGAAGGCAATCCCGATGCCCCGACAAAGGCGCTTCTGGTTGATTCATGGTATGACCCTTATCTTGGTGTGGTTATTCTGGTGCGCGTCATTGACGGCTACCTGCGCAAGGGCATGCAGGCCTTCTTCATGGGAACAAAAGCCGCCCGCGAAATTGACCGTGTCGGTATTTTCACGCCTAAACATGTGATGGTCGATGAACTCGGCCCCGGAGAGATGGGATTTATTACCGCCGCCATCAAGGACATTTCCGAAACGCTTGTAGGCGATACCATTACAGAAGAGAGGAATCGTTGCGCAAAGCCGTTGACCGGATTTAAGCCGAGCATTCCCATGGTTTTCTGTTCCCTCTTTCCTGTTGATAATGGCGAGTATGAAAAGCTGCGCGAGGGCATTGGCAAGCTCAAACTCAATGATGCCGCGCTGCATTACGAACCGGAAAGCTCGCAGGCTCTGGGGATGGGATTTCGCTGCGGTTTTCTCGGATTGCTGCATATGGAGATTATTCAGGAACGTCTTGACCGCGAATTTGATCTTGACCTGATCCCGACCGCACCAAGTGTTGTCTATCATGTCTACAAAAATAATGGCGACAGGATGGAACTGTATAACCCCGTTGATATGCCGGATCTGGTTCATATTGATTACATCGAGGAACCATGGATCAAGGCGACGATGCTGACACCGGATGAATATCTCGGGGGGTTGCTGCAATTATGCGAGGAACGGCGCGGGGTACAGATCGACATGACATATGCCGGAAACCGTGCCATGCTGGTTTATCGTCTGCCGCTCAATGAGGTTGTCTTTGATTTTTATGACCGCCTGAAAAGCATCAGCCGCGGCTATGCCAGCTTTGATTATGCGCTGGATGGCTACGAAAAAGGCGATCTTGTCAAAATGGAAGTGCTGGTCAATGCCGAACCGGTTGATGCCCTTGCCATGATTGTCCCGCGCACACAGGCCGAACGACGTGGCCGCCATATTTGCGAGCGTCTTAAAGAGCTGATCCCGCGCCAGATGTTCAAAATCGCCATTCAGGCCACCATCGGCGGCAAGGTCATTGCCCGCGAGGATGTCTCTGCCATGCGCAAGGACGTGACTGCCAAATGCTATGGCGGCGATATCACAAGAAAGCGCAAACTGCTGGAAAAACAGAAAAAAGGCAAAGCCAAAATGCGCCAGTACGGCAACGTCGAAATCCCCCAGAGCGCCTTCATTGCCGCACTTAAAATGGGGGACGAGTGATGGTTGACTGCTCTAGTATTACAAACTATAGAACCCTCTGCAAAAGACTGTAAAAATCCTGTAGAATCATTTCATGCAAACGAGCATGAGGTACAAAATGAAAATGAAGAAG
>PFTR01000002.1:0-5554 GCA_002789675.1 Alphaproteobacteria bacterium CG_4_9_14_3_um_filter_47_13
TATGATCGCCAGAAACCACAGGATCGCGCCCTCTGCCCTTGGCAGAGTACAGCAGACACCCCGCATATAAATCGGAAAACCCGATGCTGGCGACTGAAATCTGGTTTGGCGTTATGTCTTTCTGACGAAGCCATTTCGCCCTGATCTGGATGATTTTCCAGCGCCGCGCTTTAAGAGGTCTTCAGTTCTCCTGATTATTTATGCGATAACCTTTACTGGATTAGCAGCCATAAATTTATTAAAATAAACCGGAAAATAATAATGTTATCAGCCCTCCAATCCATTTTACTTGTACTGGTTTTATTGATGCCCGTAACTGTCCATGCCGCACAGAAAGAAACCGTGGTGCTTCTCCACGGCATTGGCCACACGAAATGGAATATGTTTGTTACGGAAAGGGCTCTGCGGAAACAGGGCTATGAAACCCTGAATATTACTTATCCGTCTTTAAGAAGCGATATAAAAACACTGGCAGGTTTTCTTCATAATCGGTTGGCTATGACGGGTATCTGGGAGGAGCCGGGGCAGGTGCATTTCGTCACTCATTCCATGGGCGGTCTGGTTGCACGCCATTACCTGCACGATTACAGGACCGATATACTGGCGGACAGGCTGGGCCGCGTCGTTATGATGGCTCCACCGCACAGCGGCAGCGAGGTTGCCGATCTTCTGAAAGATTTTCCGCCCTATCAATGGATCTTCGGCCCCGCCGGACAGGAACTGACGACAACGGCGCAAAGCCAAAACGCACCCGATCCCTATTACGATCTCGGCATTATCGCCGGAACCACCGGCTGGCCTTATATTCTCGGTAATATAACCATCGCCGGAAAACATGATGGCCGCGTCGGCGTTGAGCGGACAAAGATGGTAGGTATGAAAGATCACATTGCCTTGCCCGCTACGCACAGCTTTATTTCATGGAAGCCTGATGTGCATAAGCAGATTGTGAGTTTTTTGAAGAATGGGAATTTCAATGAAGAATGAAAAATATGGAAGTTACCACTTGTTCACATACCGTATCAGATACGGATGCACGGAAGACAGCCTCAAGAAGATTGAATATTACCTCCAAAAAGGCGCTGATCCCAACATGCTAAGTGGGCAACCGCTGTATTTTGCGGCAAAATATAACTGTACAGATGTGGTGAATTTATTGCTGGAACAGGGAGCAAATCCCAATCAGACATACCGTGACGAAAAAACTATACCAGAACTTATTAAGTCAGGGGCTTGGGATAAACCAAGAAAAAGTAAATCCCGTACGTTCGATGCAAAAATATCCGAACTTATAGAGGCCGCACAAAAGAAGAAATAAGAACCATGCCCAGACGATGGCTTTGGCCGATTAATCATTTTTTTAGCATTTCTGCTCTATTGAAAATACACAGGATGCTTTTGTCTGATCTGTTGCTCCAAACCATCTATGACGGGAGCAAGCTGATGCTCCGGGTTAAGCCTGCGCATATGATCCCAGCTTGCCCAAGCATTGGCCATATCGAATTCCCTTAGATATTTATCGCCAAGATCTTTATAAGCCCCAGCCAGAAAAGGATTACTCTCCAGCGCTTCAAGGATAAGATCACGTGCCGTTTCGGTTTGGCCTGCCATATCGAGGTAATTGGCTAAATAGACATTCAGTATATAACCATGAGATGGCTTTTGGCTGCGCGCAGCTTCCAATATCTTTATAGCCTTTTGAAGTTGCTCTTTTGAGGAAGGTTGTTGCCTGATAGCATTTGTAAGTTCATGCACACCGCTTTCCGGCGGCGCTTCAGAAAAAACACGTTGGATTGTGTTTTTGAACCGCTCAATGTCTTTTCCGCCTGTATGGGTCGCGTATTCATGGAATGCCAACGATGCTTCTAGATATTGCTTTTTCTTAAGCAGGCTGCTTATTTCAGAAAGATAGTCGTCAACGATCCGCTCTTTTTTTGTCATCGACAATTTGATTATCTTATCCAGCCTTTCATCCGGCGCGTAATTCCTTTGGTAGTCTTCCGGTACGGTTACGGTGCCGGAAGGTTGATCGCTAAAGGCCGACGCAGAAAAGCTGCGTTCCGTCAGAAAGGGCATCTCCTCGGCAATTGCGAGGTGCCGGATCTGGCCCTGTTTCCCAAATGTTATCCGGATTTAAAAAACTGTTCGCTTTTATGCCGGGCTAGAAATCCCGTTCATCCATTTGAGCCTTTGGGCGCTATCCTGGCTGGTGCGCCTCGGCCTGATCAGCAGGCTGGAAAAGGCTGCCCCGCTGCTTCTTAAAACCTCGTTCCTGTTCGACTGGCTCGGCAGCGCCAATAGTGCCTTCCATATGGAGCTTTCCGGCAAAGACAAGAATGGCGATGACAAAACCGTTACCTTCGAACTGACCGCCCGTTCCGGCGATGGCCCCTATATTCCCTGCATCCCGTCGATCCTGATGGCAAAGAAGCTTGCCGCTGGTGAGGTAACAGTAACCGGCGCGCAACCCTGCGTCGGCCTGATAACACTTGATGAATATCTGGAGGCCTTAAGCGGGTTTGATATTATTTGGCATGAGTTTTAAAAACATGGGTTTTTACGGTGTAATGGTAGAAATTATTGCCATTTTAACAATTTTTTTGGGGCATAATAACTACCATTAGGAGAATTAAGCCCCATGGCTGGAAAAACTGCCCCTTTATCTCTGGCGCTGGAGGATATTCTAAAAATACTTGGCGAGAATATACGCCTTTCCCGCCCGTGCCGCAAAATCTCGGTCACCATTGTACCCATTGCTGGGTCGAGCGGACAAGGCATGTCCAGAGCCATCCTGCGAGTCATTGAGCGGGGCAATAGCGTCATGCTGATTTAAGTTTTTTATTTTTTGTATCAATAGGTTAATAGTTTTTCTAAAAAGAGTTTTTAGAATGGCTAAAAATGATTAAAAAATGCAATCATCGGATTTCATATCCTTTTGCAGAGGCTTCTATAGGAGATACCGAATAAAAATTATATACCCATTCTATCCGCACAGATGAATATTCAGCAACAAGTCTGTTTTGCGAGATGCAGGTGGACTATAAACCGCGTGAAGGAAAGTCTAAAGAGAGGATTCAACCCACTCGGTCAGTTGGGTTTTTGACATACCACCCACGCGGGTATCAATGACTTGTCCGCCTTTAAAAATCATAAAAGTTGGAATCCCGCGAACACCAAATTTCGCCGGAGCTTCAGGGCTCTCATCAATATTGACTTTAACGATTTTAAGTCTGTCACCCATTTCGCCGGTGAGTTCATCAACCAGAGGTGACATAGCCTTGCACGGCCCGCACCATTCTGCCCAGAAATCAACCATTACGGGGCCTTCTGCTTTTAGAACTTCTCCTTCAAAGTTATTATCATTTACGTTCTTGGTCATTGATATCGTATCTCTTTCCTTTAATTTACCAATAAAATATGGCGTAAAATATCGCCAAAACAAGCCCGGATAAATGCTATTCTGCTGCATCGGCAAGGGGTTCATTTCCATTTTTTCTGGTATAGCTTCCGGTGAAAACCTCATCGCTGAAGACATCTTCCCAATTGCCCTGTGTTGAGGCACGGGAATATTCTGTGGCACGGTTTTCAAAGAAATTCGCATGTTCGGCGCCGTTTAGCATCTGATCCATCCATGGTAAAGGATTTTTTTCTATCCCGAAAATTGGCTCCAGCGTTAATTGTGTCAGTCGACGGTCACCGATATAGCGGATATATTGTTTTACCTCTTCTGCCGTCAGCCCTTCAATACCGCCCATTTCAAAGGCCAGATCAATAAAAGCATCCTCATGGCCGATAATGGTTCTACAACTCTCTGTAATCTCGGCTTTGAGTTTATCATCCCAGATATCGGGATTTTCCTGAATAAATGTATTAAAAAGTCGAATCATGGACAGGCAATGCAATGTTTCATCCCGTACCGACCATGTAATAATTTGCCCCATACCCTTCATTTTATTAAAGCGTGGAAAATTCATCATAATAGCAAAACTGGCAAAAAGCTGCAGCCCTTCGGTGAAAGCGCCAAAAAGAGCCATAGTTTTGGCAATATCACGGCGTGATGACATGGAAGCATTTTGCATATAATCGTATTTATCTTTCATTTCCTTATACTTCATGAAGGCCTGATACTCGATTTCCGGCATCCCGACTGTATCCAGAAGATGGGAATAAGCAGCAATATGAACAGTTTCAATATTGGAGAAAGCAGAAAGCATCATTTGCACCTCTACGGGGCCGAAAACGCGGCTATAATGTTTCATATAGCAATTATTCACCTCGACATCGGCCTGCGTAAAGAAACGGAAGATCTGGATCAGCAAATTTTTTTCTGCAGGTGTTAATGTTTTTTTCCAATCACGGACATCCTCGGCAAGTGGTACTTCTTCAGGAAGCCAGTGGATGCGCTGCTGCGTCAACCAGGCTTCATAACACCAATTATATAAGAAGGGCTTGTAAACATGACGTTCCTGCAAAAGTGGTGATTTGATACCATTGGCATCTGCCAGATCATTTTTAACCAGATTATTTTCTTTTTTTGCGATATTCATCATTTCCCCATTTTCTTTATCGTTATTTTTGATATTTTCCTTGATTCTAGATTCTAAGTGTAACGCGTCGTACGCCAGCACTGCATTTTTTTCCTTCATATTACTAAATCGTCCACAGATTCTGTTTTTCAAGGGTTTTGTAAGAGCAGGATAGAAAACCCGGAGACGGATTATTCAATGTAGATGATAAGGATGCCTTATTCTGTTGTAATGATACTATTGCGAGCATCAATGAGGATGACACGTGTGTCAGCCTCTTCTTTAAAAGCGATAGACATAAACAGGAGTATCATAAAGCAATACGCTCGATGCTGAAAAAACAGGGTCACGTCATGTTACCATTGCCACCTTACAGCCCCGATTTTAACCCGATTGAACAATCCTTTGGCAGCATGAAAAAACGCAGGAAAGGCATGCCGATTCAGACAACTGTCGAAGAGTTTGCACGAACCTGCAAACAAAGGATTTTTTTCTTTTTTCAAAGAAGTTCTGACAGCACAGATATTGTTTTCATGGCTTAAAAGCATATATCTGTGCCTC
This sequence comes from Alphaproteobacteria bacterium CG_4_9_14_3_um_filter_47_13, assembly GCA_002789675.1. Taxonomy (GTDB): domain Bacteria; phylum Pseudomonadota; class Alphaproteobacteria; order Micavibrionales; family Micavibrionaceae; genus UM-FILTER-47-13. The sequence goes on from PFTR01000002.1 coordinate 5,088, forward strand.
GGAAAGAGGAATATGTATTGAAATATTTTGGCATATTATTAATGATGGTTCTTATTCTTGCAAGCGGTGTCCGTGTCTCCGGCGCTGCTGAAAAGCGTATTTTGGATAGAGAGAATACGCTTGTTCTCTTTAATGTGAGTTATCTTATTTTTGCACGTGTTGGTGGCCGTTTTGATGATTTTAAAGGGTCTTTTATTATGGATCGCCAGTATCCTGAAAAAAATTATGCTGACATCTCCATACAAACCACTAGCGTGAATACGGGATTTGAGACAAGGGATGCCGAGATACGGAGCCTGTTCAATACCAGTCGCTATCCGATAATGCTATTTCACAGTAATATGATAGAGATAGCCCCGGATAATACCGGACAGATCACGGGTTATCTTACGTTGCGTGGTATTACAAGGCCGGTGATGCTTGATCTTGTCAAAGTGCCCGGAAAAGACAGGAGCCTTGTCAGTGGA
>PFTR01000002.1:5614-11304 GCA_002789675.1 Alphaproteobacteria bacterium CG_4_9_14_3_um_filter_47_13
AAGATATACCGCAGGAAAGCCGACCACAATATAATTAAGTGTTTCATTCTGCATTGTTAATGGAGATTTAGTAGAGAGTTCTGCTTTCGCCATGCTCGCTTTCAAATTCGATGCGGGGATCGGCCATAAAGTTACGGTAATGACCGGCGCGCAATTCGTGATGGGCTTTCTTGAAATCAACGGATTTGGCAATACTTAAAAATGCGTTTTGCCAGTTTGCAAAAGCATCTTTATGTGAAGAACATTCAATAATATAGGCTGTGCCATTATAAAGAGAGGCGAAGATCAGCGCTTTCCGTGACATTTCGGGTCCCTGAACAGCGCTTTGGAAACCGGCAATGGTATGCCCGGAAAAACCGCGACCGAGGCCGGCACCATCACTGATATTATAAATTTTGTAATCACTATATTCGCCAAGATACTGTTCCCAGTAGGAGGTGCTATAATTAATTTTCTGGATATCGGCTGAATATTCCGGTGGATAAATCAGAGTGCGTGAATCTTTGCGGGCGCGTGCACGACATGTTGCATGGGCGCGTCCCGAGGGTGCCATAAGTGTGATGATGTCATCCGGGTCGGCGTTGCTGACCTGTTTCCATGTGTCCGGCCATGATAAAGACAGCCCTGTAGCCGGATCCTGCCAGACAATATAGTCTGCTTTTGCCGGGAAAGAAAAACCCAGTGTAATTATCATTACAACGCTTAAAAAAAATGGTCTCATGGCGAATCACCAATTGGGAAAGTTTCCACATATATCATTGTGCCATCATGTCAGCAAAAAGCAAAGAAATCGTTAACGTTAGAATAGATTCAGATGGTTTTTACTCTGTTTTTGTACCTAGATCGCTTCGACAGCGGTAACTTCCGGAATGTAATGTTTGAGCATGGTTTCTATTCCGTGCTTTAAGGTCATGCTCGAACTGGGGCAGCCTGCACAAGCCCCTTCCATACGCAGAAAAACGGTGCCGTTGTCAAAATCAACAAATTCGATATTACCACCATCCATAGCAACAGCAGGTTTTACACGGGTTTCGAGTAATTCTCTGATTTGACGCTCGATCTCGCTGCCTTCTCCGGTTGTCGTTGTAGACGCTGCTTTTTCTTCTTCAATGACGGGAAGCCCGGCTGTAAAATGCTCCATCAGGGCTGTTAGAATAAGAGGTTTCAGTGTTTCCCAGCTCTGGCGATCTGTCTTGCTGACTGAAATAAAATCTGTGGCAAAAAAGACAGCCTTTACACCCTCAATATCAAAAAGACGTTGTGCCAGAGGTGCTGCCGTAGCCTCATCGGGGCTTTTAAATTCTCGTGTGCCACGTTTAAGAACTTCCCGCCCGGGCAGGAATTTAAGGGTATCGGGGTTCGGCGTTTCTTCGAATTCTATAAACATGACAGAGAGATAGGCTCATAAGGAGATATTGTCAATCTTTTGCTTTTCCAGATGTCCGGGAACAACGATAACTGGAACCCGTAGTTTGACCAGACCTTTTCCTGTGAAATGCGAGACTAAAGGTCCCGGACCGGAACTATGCTCTGCCCCGCCGAGAATAAGGGCGCGAATATTATTATCTTCGTTTATGACCTGGATAATGGAGTCTGTTCGGCTGCCTTCCTGTATATAGAGTACCGGGATCAGGCCGTTGAGATCATTGATTGTTTTGGCGTGATGCCAAAGATTTTTTTCGGCTCCGGCACGCAATTCTTTGCGCATTATAGCTTCGACATTTCCCCAATGCTGGAAATCATCAATATTGATAATATGAAGAATTCCGATATGAGCGCGTGCGGTTTCAGCACACCGGGCAGCGTAGTGTAAAGCTGCTTTGAACTCATCCGATTCTTCGGCTACGACCAGATAGATGCCGCCATCACCACGTCTTCCTTTTTTTGTATTACTTCCGACCATATTTATATCTCCTTTATTCCTGACGCAGGAACAGCCATCCACCAGCGCCCGCAAGCAAGCCCATCAACACAGCAACAAGCCCATAGGCCAGTCCTTGCAAATGTGCGAATTTATATAGTTTTGCGCTAAAACCTACCTGTGCCACGCGCAGTTTTTTCTCGTTTATCTCCCGTAATTTTCCCTGCTGAAAAAGATATGTTTTTATAGAGTAGTCTCCTGTTGGAACATTTGAAGGAACATAAAAATCAGCACGAAAAAAATCATCATTCAGAAAGATTATATTTTTGGGTTCCAGCGGAAAATGCCCTTGCCGCTGTTTGTTCCTGACCAGTGCTTCTTTGAACCGTTCAATATTTTCAGGATCACTACGATTGGCAACCGGATCAAAATTCAGGGCGTCCAGACCAATCCCGTAGCTCTGCATCAGAGCGGCAGGTGCAATTTTCCGTTCGGCTTTGCTCAGAGCCAGATCGTAATAGGCCGGAACATTTCGAAACCCGAGTGAATCATGGTTTACCCAGACTCCCATAATCTGATCCTTGCGGCGAACAACCATCTGCCGTGCGGGACCCTGTATGACAATGGCAAGGTCGCCAGGTTGTTTTTTGACACCAAATAATGTCAGATGAGCGCCGTTAAATCCTGTGGTGATGTTGATCTTGTTATTTTCAAGGTCAATGGTCATGATTTTATTTTGTGTTTGCGCCATACTATAGGATGCAGGCCAGCATAATAAAAAAATAAGAGTTAATATCCGTATTATCATTGCAGCACCGTTGAATAAAGATCCGGCGGTCTGATAAATAAAGCGCCCATAAGCTGGAAACTGACAAATAGAAGTAATAAAGACAAAATAATACGGGCATATACGCCCCTGATTTTACGGGCAACGCGGACTCCTGTCTGCGCCCCGATGACGCCCCCTGCAATGAGTAACGCCGCCAGTACAAGATCAACGGTATGATTCGTAACGGCATGCAGGATTGTTGCAAATATTGTTGTAAACATAATCTGGAATAAGGATGTTCCTGCGACAAGTAATGTCGGCATTCCGAGAATATAGATCATTGCCGGAATAAGAATAAAGCCGCCTCCTATACCCATAATAGAAACAAGCAGGCCACCTATAAAACCAATGCCGGCAGGGATAAGAGCGCTGACATAAATTCTGGAGCGCGGAAAGCGTATTTTAAAAGGAAGAGCCAGAAAAAAAGGGTGATGATAAAATCGTGATCTGTCTTTTGTTTCCGGTGCTTTTTTAATCATTGCCGTGATGCTTTCTCCCAGCATTAAAAGCCCCATAGTTCCGAGCAGCACGACATATAAGATCGGAATGGCAGTATCAATCTGGCCGATATATTGAAGAAGACGGAAAATGATCACACCCATGACGGAGCCGGCCATACTGCCCCCCATCATGACCAGACCAAGTTTGACATCGACATTGCCACGTTTCCAGTATCCGAGAACGCCGGAAAGACTCGCCGCAACAAGCTGGTTTGCCTGCGTCCCTACGGCAATTGCCGGAGGGATTCCCATGAAAATCAGAAACGGTGTGGTTAAAAAACCGCCGCCGACACCAAAAACACCGGAAAGAAACCCAACCAGAGTCCCCAGCAGAAAAATAGATTCTGCGGGTACAGCCATTTCAGCAATCGGAAGATAAATCTGCATAAACACCAGTCTGCCCAAGTGCCTGTAATGATGCAAGAACGTCTTTGGAATTTATGATGTTGCCCACTGCGTCTTGAGTCGATGTGCTGCTTTTATCAATCAAAAACGGTGATACAGATTTATATAGACACGCGGGCTTTTGTTGTTGTCTGTCTGTGGCTCGCGGTTCAGGGGAAAGGCCAGCATAAATCCGGCTGTTGTCGTTTTGCTGAAATCTGCACGAATTCCCAGACCGGCAGATGTAATGGTATCTCTTTTTTCGGCGCTTGTTGTGGCATCTTCGTTCCAGACGGTTCCGGCATCATAGAAACTGTAAAGCTGGTAATCATCAAGAATGGAGAATTTATGAGGTTCATTCCATTGTAATTCTACTTTTCCAGAAAGGCCTCTTTCACCGATAATTTCAGAAGAATCGTATCCACGGCCATATTCAAGGCCTCCAACACCAAACTCCTCGGAACTGAGCAAGGCTTTGTTCGAAATTTGCCCTTTTGTAGCAAGAAGAAGATTAACTTCGCTTGTGACACGCTGGAGCCTCTGAATTTCAGCCGTCATTTTTTCAAAGGAAGGATCCGCTGCCGGACGGCTCATATCGAGATCGCCTTCATTATTGGCACCAAGAATGCCGAGACCTTTGGAAAATTCGGCATCAAGGATATTATAACCGACGCCGAGAAAATGATCGATTGTTTCCAGCGTTCCTCCGAGACGTAAGGCTCTGACCCTATCTTTGCGTGTGGGATCGACAGGAATGTTGTTTTTGGTGGTGATATTATTATGGTCAAATCTGATGCGGCCATTTAAATTCCTGGCACGGGAGCGAATAAAAGGATGCATGAACTCGGCACTCATATTCGTTGACCAGCCTTCTACATCAAACTGCTTCAAATTGAATCCGGGGTTGGTGTTTGTATGACGGAAACCGAGAGTCACTGTTGAGCCATATGTCCAGACGGGTTGCTCGTAAGTGAGTGCGCCATATAAAAGTTCGTGAAAGCGTTCTTCAATACCTGCATTAACAAATTGTGCCGTAATTCTTTCATTCTGACCTAGAGCGGAATTTGTAGAACCATAGGCAGAAAGCTGAACAGGTCCGAGATAGCGCGTTCCATGGTTATCAATACCGATTTGCGCGTCATAGGCCTTGCGCTCGATAATGATGATAAGATCTGCTGCGCCTGCTTTTGTTGGTGAGGGGTTCAGGATGCCTCTGGCACTAATTCCCGGTAAATCATTGATCAACAATAAAGCACGCTCCAGATCATTTGTATTGAGAGCATTCTTTATTTTGATTCGGGTTGCGTAATTGCGCACGAGATCCATGGAAGGTTCATGAGAGCCACGGATTTCAATGGTATCAATTGTGCCTTCAATGACCTGTAGACGGGCAACGCCATCTTCAATAGTTTGTGGCGGAACAACAACCTGCGTCAGGATATAACCGTCATTACGATACTTCCGGCTTAGTGTTGACGCAATATCATAAAGATCGGCAAGGCTTATGATTGTTTCTACTTTATCCGCATAAACAGCACCAAGAATAGATTCGGGATAGACGCTCACACCGGAAAGGACAATATTTTTTAATTCAAATATAATGCCTTCGGCACCGAGAGGGGCGCTCTGGATCTGAAGTTTTTGTACTTCAACCCGTGGCTCAACCCGTGGTAAAAATTTATCCTGCTGTGATCGAACATCCCTGCCGGGGCTGGCCGTACCGGTCTGGACATCAATGGCTTGTTGTTGTGCGGGTGTTAATTGTGCCATTGCAGGACAGATTAATCCTATAAAAGCAATTGAAAAAATAGAGCTTTTAAACGCTTGTGCGAGCATTCTATTCATGCTTGCTGTCCTTTTTGTTAATTAAAACAAAATATAAATAAGTGTTTTCGATGAGGGTTGTATGGTGAAAATACATTTTTGAAAAAGCCTGAACTTATGTTGCCTGTATTTTTATTAAAAGCCAACTACATTAACTTTTTCTAATATACAGGGGATGGAGGATAGAGAGGGAACAAAGGCTTGATGATAAAAAATTAACTATAAAAAGTTTTTTATTTTCCTTAATTATTACTTTGCCTTTTTTAAAAAGCATATCATAAAACGCTTTCAC
>PFTR01000129.1 GCA_002789675.1 Alphaproteobacteria bacterium CG_4_9_14_3_um_filter_47_13
CTTCAGGATATAAAACTCAAAAATCCTCTCCTCAAATTGTCCAAAATGGCGCTCCACCACCGTTACTTCAAACTTTTGCAGAGGGTTCTATAGTCTGGTGGGGATCGTAGCGCTCCGTATCGGCGTTTATGGGGAAAGTGGCCGCCTCGTCCTGTTTGTTGTTACGCTTGGCGTGATCTTCGTTATTATCGCCGTATTGCTGCGATGGGTTGATCATCTTGCACGACTGGGGCGTGTAGGGGAAACGATCCATATGGTGGAAAAAGCCGCAAAAAATGCCATTGAGCAGCGAATAGAAGAGCCTTGCCTAGGCGGAATGCGCCTTGAGCACTATAAACCGGAAGCGGCGCACCATGCAGTCACCCATCCGCGTATTGGGTTTATCCAGCATATTGATATGGTGAAATTATCCGCCTTGTCAGAAAAACATAACCTCGACCTGTTTATTCAAACCCCGCCGGGGTGCTTTAATGATTCACATTTGCCGATCGTCTACAGCTCCCTGCCTGTCTCTTCAGATGAAGAACAGATTATCCGCAGCGCCTTTAGCATCAGCGATGACCGATCCTTCGATCAGGATCCGCGCTATGGATTGATTGTCTTAAGTGAAATTGCATCGCGCGCCCTTTCACCAGCGATGAATGATCCCGGCACGGCCATTGATGTCATTAGCACGGCAGTACGTTTATTGGCCCCCTGGGTGACGCCGGGAGAGAAGAAAACAGAGATTTTATTCCCCAGAGTTTATGTACCCGCTATCGATACGCAGGATTTATTTAAAGATATTTTTATGCCGATTTCACGTGACGGTGCCCACATTATGGAAGTCGGAATTCGGCTGCAAAAGGCCTATGCGTCTCTTGCAACAATCGGCGATAAAAACTGCAAGGCAATCGCAAAACTTCATTCTGCCCTGATCCTCAAGCGGGCGTTATCCGCTTTGACATTGCAAGAGGATAAAGACCTGATGGAAAGCTATGCGTTGGTATAAAAATTTTCTACAGCGGAAAAATTTTCCGATTAATTTTATCGGCTTTGACTGCGATCAAACTCTTTTACAAAAAATTCGCCTATCGTTCGTTCCCACTCATCAATTGAAAAGGAAATTGCCATGCAAACGAATACAGCACATGCCTCTGAAATAAATTTAAGCGCGGAAAATTATAGTCCGAAGAGACCGCTAACATCAGGTACGCTCCACCTAAACTCGCGGTGCCTTGAAACACAGAAGCCCACCTCAAATCCTAAGTGCAAGTTAACGACTGGCGAACAATTAGGTTGCTGTATGGCAAAGGATTGATCATGAACATGACAAAAAGACTTGCACTTGTTACCGGCGGAACAACAGGTATCGGTGCGGCGATTTGCATGGCGCTGAAGATATCGGGATATGATGTTGTTGCCAATTTTATCGCCGATGAAGATCAAGCGAATGCTTTTGCCAAGGAAACAGGCGTGTCCGTCTATCAATGGGATGTCAGCGATTTTGATCAATGTGAAAGTGGCGTGAAAAAAGTCTGTGCTGATTTCGGTACCAATATCGAAATTCTGGTGAACAACGCTGGCATCACGCGCGATCACATGATGCATAAAATGACGAGGAAAGATTGGGATGCTGTGATCTCGGTTGATCTTGGTGCGTGTTTTAATATGTCGCATGCCGTGGTGGGAGAAATGCGCGATAAAGAGTTTGGGCGAATTATCAGTATCAGTTCGATCAACGCGCAGCTCGGGCAAATTGGTCAGGCTAATTACAGTGCTGCCAAGGCAGGCGTTATAGGATTTACAAAATCTCTAGCCCGTGAAAGCGCATCGAAAAATATCACCGTCAATGCCGTTGCTCCCGGATATACGGATACAAGCATGGTGCAAACAATGCCGGCTGATGTTCTGAAAGCCATGATTGCACAGGTTCCCATGGGCAGGCTGGCACAGCCGGAAGAGATTGCCCGCGCCGTTGTATTTTTAGCGTCAGATGAATCGGGTTTCATCACCGGCCAGACGCTGTCCATCAATGGCGGCCATTACATGTAATGCCCTCGCAAGAAAGAGAAAAATCATGACAAAAGTCGTTACTCTAAAACCACCCCATGGAGCCGTAGGTAAGAAAAGCGCCGCTGCGCTTCCCGAGCGCCTGCGTTCCGCACATGAATGCCCAGCCTATCAACAGCCATCGGATGAGTATCATCTGGATCATATATGGCATGGGGAACTAGCAAAATTTACCGGCGGGATATCACCGATAGCTTTGGGGCTGGCAGGATTTGACTGGTGGGCGCATTTGATGTTTTCACCTGCCAAACAACAGGCGTTATGGCAAAGTTATTGGGGTAAAAAAACGCTCATAAACCAATATGCGGCAAAGGCGGCTTTAGGCGCAGAGGTTGAACCCGTTATAGAAGCACAGCCTGCCGATCAGCGTTTTAGCAGTGAAAACTGGAAAAACTGGCCGTTTAATATCATGGCGCAAGGATTTCTGCTACGTCAAGAATGGTGGAACGAGGCAACAACCGGTGTACGCGGCGTGTCCGAACATCATTTAAATGTGGCATCCTATATGGCGCGCCAGGTTCTTGATATTATCTCTCCATCAAATAGCCCCTTAACCAACCCCGATATTATACAAACCACAAAGGAACAAGGTGGAAGAAATTTCATGCAAGGTATGCTGAATTTTTTAGATGATACCGAGCGTGCAAAAGATGACAAACCGCCAGCAGGCGCAGAAGTCTTCGAAGTTGGAAAAAACATAGCGGCCACAAAGGGCAAAGTCGTCTACCGCAACAAATTGATAGAACTTATCCAATATGAGCCGACAACGGCTGAGGTTTATGCAGAGCCGATCCTGATAACACCAGCATGGATCATGAAATACTATATTCTTGATCTCTCGCCCGAAAACTCTCTGGTTAAATATCTAGTTGATAAAGGACACACCGTTTTCATGATTTCATGGAAAAACCCGGATACGTGCGACCGTGATATAGGGCTGGAAGATTATCTGCATCTTGGCATTGGCGAGGCGTTGAAGGCTGTTAAGTCCATCACGAAAGCGCCGCAAATTCATGGTGTAGGCTATTGTCTGGGCGGAACGCTGCTCTCTATTATGGCGGCGGCACATGCAAGAGACGGGGATGACTCGTTCAAAACAATCTCATTGCTGGCCAGCCAGGTTGATTTTGAGGAAGCCGGAGAGATTATGCTCTTCGTTGATGACAGTCAGGTTGCCTTTCTTGAGGACGTGATGTGGAATCAGGGGTATCTTGATAAAGGCCAAATGGCGGGTGCGTTTGAAATGTTGCGCCCTAATGATCTGATCTGGTCACGCATGATTACCGAATATATGCAAGGCAAGCGCGCGCCGGTCTATGACATGTTGGCCTGGAACGCAGATGCCACGCGCATGCCGTATCGGATGCATAGCGAATATCTGCGTTCGTTATTCCTGCAAAACGATCTGGCCGAAGGACGTTTTATTGTTAATGACGCGCCAGTCGCGCTACAGGATATCCGCACGCCGCTGTTTTCCGTCGGCACGTCGAGAGACCACATTGCCCCGTGGAAATCGGTTTATAAAATCCTGCTGCTCACGGAAAGCCAAATTACATTTGTCCTGACCAGCGGCGGGCATAATGCAGGGATCGTCAGCGAACCGGGTCACAAAGGCCGGACATACCAGATGGCCACCGTTCCCAACACCGCGCATTACAAACCTCCGGGACAGTGGAAAACGACTACGCCCATAACAGAAGGCTCATGGTGGGATGCATGGGAGCCTTGGCTTGTGGAACATGGCGATGAAAAAACCGTGCCGCCGAGTATGGGTGACACCAAAGATTACACCCCGATAAGAGATGCGCCCGGGAAGTATGTTTTGATGGTATAAAGAGCTATGAACGATATTTCGCAAGGCCTAAATAAGTGGGAAGTGTGGGTTGCGCTTGCGGCGCTGGTTTCCATCGCGCTTCACTTTGCCCTTACAAACACACCCTATAGCGACATCCCCCTTCTGGCGATGCTCGTCGTTGGCGGTCTACCGCTGCTGGCGCAGGTCGTGTCTAAATTGCTGAAGGGTGATTTCGGCGCTGACCTGATGGCAATTATTGCGCTGATTACCGCAGCAATTCTTGGCGAATATCTGGCGGGCATTCTCATCATCATTATGCTGTCCGGTGGGCAGGCGCTGGAATTTTATGCGATGCGCAAGGCGTCTTCGGTTCTGCGGGCGCTGGCGGATCGCATGCCATCAACCGCGCACCGCAAAGCAGAAAAAGGCGTCAAAGACATTGCGCTCGACCAAATCAAAATCGGCAATGAAATTGTTATCTACCCGCATGAAACTGCGCCCGTTGACGGCACCGTCATCGAAGGCCACGGCAGCATGGATGAATCCTATCTGACGGGCGAGCCTTACAATATCACCAAAGCCGTTGGCGCGAGCGTTCTATCCGGCGCAATTAACGGTAATGATGTCCTTACGATCCGCGCTGAAAAACTAGCCGTAGATTCCCGCTATTCTCAGATCATGACCGTCATGCAGGATGCGGAACAAAAACGCCCAACCATGCGGCGTATCGGTGACCAGATCGGCGCTATTTTTGTCCCCATCGCGCTGATCGTTGCGCTGGCGGCATGGTATTTCACAGGCGATTCCATGCGCTTTCTCGCCGTGCTGGTGGTGGCAACGCCGTGTCCGCTGCTAATCGCCATTCCCATTACCCTCATCAGTGCGATTTCGATGGCGGCCAAACGCGAAATTATCATCAAAGACCCGACGGTGCTAGAGCGCCTGCCGACATGCCGCACCGCAATTTTCGACAAGACCGGCACGCTCACCTACGGCAAGCCGGAGGTGACGGAAGTGCTCGCCGCGGATGGCGTAAACAGTGATGACATCCTGCGCCGCGCCGCCAGCCTTGAGCGCTATTCCAAACATCCGCTGGCCGGGGCGATATTGGCGGCGGCGGAGAAGAAAGGCTTGCCGCTAATGGATGCGAACGAAGTTTCCGAAAAACCTGGGCAAGGCTTAACGGGCACAGTGGACGGGCACGAGATTTCGGTCACCAGCCGCAAAAAATTCCTCGCCGCGAACCCTGATAAGAGCACCCTGCTCCCTGAAACGGCAGCGGGGTTGGAATGCTTGATTTTGATGGATGGGCAATATGCCGCGACTATTCGTCTGCGCGATGCACCGCGCGCGGACGGTAAACCGTTTATTGAGCACCTTGGCCCCAACCATCAATTTGCCAATGTCATGATCGTATCGGGCGACCGCGCTTCCGAGGTCACATATCTCGCCGATCTTCTAGGCATCAAGGAAACCTACGCCTCGCAAAGCCCCGAGCAAAAGGTGGAGATTGCGCGCGCGCAAACCGCACTTGCCCCCACGCTGTATATGGGCGATGGCATTAATGATGCGCCCGCACTGGCCAGTGCTACGGTCGGTATCGCGTTCGGCCAGCATAGCAGCGTCACCGCCGAAGCCGCAGGCGCGGTCATCATGGAAAATTCATTGGTGAAGGTGGATGAGCTGATCCACATTTCTACTGATATGCGCCGTATCGTTTTGCAAAGTGCGCTTGGTGGTATGGCACTCAGTGTCATCGCCATGAGAGGTGGTCCCAGAAAATCGGACATGTTGCTAAGGTGGAATTCTGACATTAAAACGAAAGGGATCTACCGATATGACAAAAAGAAGAAA
>PFTR01000138.1 GCA_002789675.1 Alphaproteobacteria bacterium CG_4_9_14_3_um_filter_47_13
GTCTTCCTTCTCGCGGACAGATAAGACTTTACGGCGAAAATCGGATGAATAAGTCATCTTTATAATATAATCAATTTATATGATCTTGGCTATACCATTGCGGGGCGTGTGGCAGATGTCCATCATTTTTTACCCAGGAGTGGTCTTTATATCATTGGCGAACATTTCGAGCCAATTCGTCATGCTTTGTTGGGGATCAAGGGAAGTCGGCCAGAGACTTTGAAATATGTCCATAGCCATGTCCATGCCATTCCGCAATGCCGGAATATCATCAAGGAAATGAGATTATCTGCCTGTGTGCAAACGGATACGGCCGGTGCCGCCGCGATTGTCGCACAAAAGAACGATCCGGCACATGGCGCGATTGCTTCCTCTCTTGCGGCACAGATTTACGGGCTGGATATCCTGATTGATAATATACAGGATTCTGCCCATAATATGACGCGTTTTCTGGTTTTATCAAAAGAACACCAAATTCCGCTTTATCGTAAGGAAGATAAAGTGCTGACCAGTCTTGTTTATACTGTCCGCAATATTCCGGCGGCGCTTTATAAATCTCTGGGCGGCTTTGCCACAAATGGTGTTTCGATTGCAAAACTGGAGAGTTATGTCGGGGAGGGCTTTAGCGTTGCCAGATTTTATGCTGAACCTGAAGCACACCCTGACAATCCTTCTATGCAGCAGGCTTTTGACGAGCTGAAATTCTATGCCGATGACATCACAATGCTGGGAACCTATCCGGCACACCCGCTTCGTTTTTCCTCGTAATGGAGCTTTCTATATAATGGATGTCTTGCCGAATATTTTGAACAGGGAATAAACCAGAAGCGCAAAGATTACGATTCCAGCCAGAATAACATCTTTGCGACTGAAAAAATGGTACATATCAAAATGAACATTTTCGTCACTTTTTTTCGGTTTTTGTTCTTTCTCATTCATATCAGGCGGCTTTCTTTTTAGCGTGTTGCAGGGACTTTCCCAAAGAGGATGCCTTTTTAAGGCGGATACTGGCTTGTGCGGCGGCCAGTCTTGCAATAGGAACGCGGTAGGGAGAGCAGGACACGTAATCAAGTCCGGTTTCCTCACAAAACGCAATGGATGACGGATCACCTCCATGCTCACCGCAAATACCAAGTTTAAGATCCTGTTTTGTGGCGCGGCCTTTTTGAGCAGCGATTTGAATAAGTTGTCCTACTCCGTCCCGATCCAGTGTTGCAAACGGATCCCGGGCAAAAATGCCCTGTTTTATATAGTCATCCATAAAGCTTGCTGAATCATCGCGGCTCAGTCCAAGTGTTGTCTGGGTCAGGTCATTAGTGCCAAAGCTGAAAAATGCGGCATCCTGCGCAATCATATCTGCGGTCAGGGCAGCGCGGGGGAGTTCGATCATTGTTCCGATCAAATAATCAATTTCTACGCCTTTTTCTGCAAAAACAGTCTGTGCCGTCTCTTCGGCCAGCTTTTTCAGGATTGCCAGTTCCTGCTGCATCCCGACCAGAGGGATCATAATTTCCGGTATCACTGTAACCCCGTCCTGCATTTTCATTTCCAGTGCCGCTTCAAGTATTGCGCGCACCTGCATGGCATAGATTTCGGGATAGGTCAGCCCTAGACGGCAACCACGATGACCGAGCATCGGATTGGCTTCATGGAGATCGGCAAGACGGCGGCGGACATTGTCCTGATCCAGTCCGGCACTATGTGCGAAATCGTGAATATCTTCTTCCGATTGCGGTAAAAATTCATGCAAAGGCGGATCAAGCAGACGAATTGTGACCGGAAGATTCTGCATAATACGGAACAAGGCTAAAAAATCATCCCGTTGTGCAGGAAGAAGTTTTTCAAGAGCCTTCTGACGATCCTCCCGTGTACTGGCAAAAATCATCTCGCGTACGTTCTGGATTCGCGCCGGATCAAAGAACATATGTTCAGTCCGGCACAGGCCTATACCTTCTGCGCCAAACTTCACGGCTGTCTGTGCATCAAGCGGCGTTTCGGCATTGGCACGTACACGCATACGGCGATGCGTATCCGCCCATTTCATAATGGAGACAAAATCCTCCGAAAGCTGCGGCTGGATTGTCGGAACAGTCCCGAGCATAACTTCACCTGTTGCACCATCTATGGTGATCATATCTCCCTCGATAATTTGATTATCGGCAATAATCATTGTTTTTGCTTCCGGATCAATCCGGATGCTTCCGGCTCCCGCGACACAGGGACGCCCCATGCCCCGTGCGACTACCGCCGCGTGAGAGGTCATACCACCGCGTGAGGTCAGGATTCCCGCTGCCGCATACATGCCGTGAATATCCTCGGGGCTTGTTTCGCGTCTTACCAGAATAATGGTTTCTCCGGCCGATGCTCTGGCTTCAGCAGCATCGGCGGTAAAGCAGACTGCTCCGTAGGCCGCGCCGGGCGATGCAGGTAATCCTTTTGCCAAAATCGTCTTATGCGCCATCGGATCAAGAGTGGGGTGTAAAAGCTGGTCAAGCGCCTGTGGATCAAGACGCAACAGCGCTTCTTCCTGCGTTACCAGCTTTTCTTCCACCATATCAACCGCAATTTTCAACGCTGCCGCTGTTGTCCGCTTCCCGTTACGGGTCTGGAGCATATAAAGTTTCCCCTGCTGTACCGTAAACTCGATATCCTGCATCTCGCGGTAATGGCGCTCCAGCTTCAGACGGACATCATCAAGCTGCGCAAAAACTTCCGGCATGATTTCTTCCATGGATGGTAAAACACTACCTTCTTTCTTGCGCCCTTTGATTGTCAGCGATTGCGGTGTACGGATTCCGGCGACAACATCTTCGCCCTGTGCATTCACCAGATACTCGCCATAAAAATAATTCTCGCCCGTGGAAGGGTCGCGGGTAAAAGCAACGCCGGTGGCGCAATCCTGTCCCATATTCCCGAAGACCATCGCCTGTACATTAACGGCTGTTCCCCAATCTGCAGGGATATCATGGATTTTGCGGTAGGTTATCGCACGCGGCACCATCCAGGAGTTAAAAACGGCGCTAATCGCGCCCCAGAGCTGTTCCTGCGGGTCTGATGGAAAAGGTTTTCCTGTTTCGCGAAGCGCCAGCGCCTTGAAATCGGCGACGATCTGTTTCCAGCCGGAGTCGCTGACTTCAGTATCCTGCGTGAATCCCTCGTCACGTTTATGTGTGTCTAGAATATCTTCAAAATCATGATGCGCCACACCCAGTACTACATCCCCGTACATCATGATAAAACGGCGATAGCTATCCCATGCAAAGCGTGGATCACCAGATTTTTTTGCCAGACCCTCTACGGTTTCATCGTTCAGGCCAAGATTAAGAACCGTATCCATCATCCCAGGCATCGAAACGCGTGCTCCGGAACGGACAGACACCAATAACGGATTTTGGGCATCCCCAAAGGCCATACCCATTTCCTGTTCCAGACGGGAAATGGCGGCAGTCACTTCTTTTTCTAGAGAATCAGGGTAATTTTTATCATTGCTATAATAGTAAGTGCAAAGAGCGGTACTGATCGTAAAACCCGGAGGAACCGGAAGACCGATAGAACACATTTCTGCAAGATTTGCGCCTTTACCGCCCAGAAGTTCGCGCATATCCGCACGGCCTTCCGTAAGATTTGTCCCGAAACTATATACCCATTGTGTCATGATTGTCTCTTCCCGTCTTTTTACTACCATATATCAAAGGAAGCGTATCTTTTGGCACGCTGAATTGCAATAAAATGCTACAAAAAACCCTTGTTTTTCCATCATTTTTGATTCAGAAAGCGCTCTTTCCAGTCTCCCTGCGCAAGGACTGTAATTTCGCGCTGTGTTTCATGCCCTTCTTGTGCCCTGAAATCGAGGATAACCCTGTCTTCCGGCGCTAACAATCCCAGACGCTGCGGCCATTCTATTATTGTAATACCGCCTGCGAGCGCCTCCTCCCAGCCCAGCTCGTAGATTTCAGCACTATCCTCAAGGCGGTACAGATCAAAATGCCAGAGCGGCGCAATTGATGCTTCATAGATCTGGACAAGAGTAAATGTCGGGCTTGGCACAATCAGGGTCGAATCACCGCATAAAGTCTGGATGAGTGCCCGTGCAAATACTGTTTTTCCCGTACCAAGATCGCCCTGCAGACATAGCATATCACCCGGACGCAGCCTCCTTGCCCACTCCGCCGCGTAGTCCTGTGTTTCTTTTTCACTTGTAACTGCTTGTTTTTCTATATGTTTCATTATATCCAGATTTATTGAAAAGATACTGTAACCTGCATAGAAACTATACTGCGTTCCCGATCAATGAATCAAAGTTTTATTATGACCGTATGATGATTTTAAAATGATGGGTGCAAGAAGCTCTGGACTATAAACCGTTAATATGGCATGACTGTATATGTTAATATGAAAGCTTTTTTTGTTTATGGTCGCGTGCAAAACTCAGCCGAAATCAGACAGCCTTTGTATGAATACCCTATGACATGACAATGCGTTGTACGATGTGGTAAAATATACAGAAAAGACAAGTTTGATTTTCAGGGGTTTTCTATTGATATTGTCGTTATAATTCGCCAATATCACAAATTATCAGCCCTTAAATAGATCGTATAGTCTATGATTTTTGATATTGTCGTTCTTGCCACTCTTCTCATCTCGGCTATTATTGCCTTTTTACGTGGTTTTATCCGCGAGATTCTCACTATTTTTGGTGTTGCGGGCGGGCTTGCAGCGGCATGGTCAGGCGGCGCGCTTTTATTTCCGATTGTCCGTGGCTGGTTCGGCTCGGAAGAAGCCGATGATCCGGGCAAAATTTTTGGGATTATTTCCTATGATATTGCCGCGACAATTATTGCCTATGGTTCGATTTTTATTATTGTGGTCATTGTTCTTTCTATTGCCAGTCACTTTCTGGCGGGCTGGGTAAAATCCATCGGGCTTGGAGCCGTTGACAGGACGATGGGCGTTATTTTCGGATTTTTGCGCGGGATTCTTATCCTTGGTTTTCTTTACCTTCCTGTTCATGTTATGATAGACATAAAAACACAGGATGAATGGTTTAAAGGCAGTAAGACCCGCTTTTATGTGGTGGGAACAGCCGAAGCGATGATGGCGATGCTTCCTGAATCCTTTAAGGAAGACATGACAAAAAAGACAGCAGAAACGACGGAGTCTCTCACGCAGTCTACCCGCGAGAAACTTCAGGAACTGGACATGCTCGGAGACAGGAAGAAAGCAACACCCCCTTCTGATGAACGGGCAGGTCCTGATAATAAAAATTCCGGCGAGATGCCCGAAGATGGTTATCAAAAAAACCAGCGGCAGGATATGAACGAACTTTTCGAGGGTCAATATAATGACTGATGGTTTCCATGATGAATGTGCTGTCTTTGGAATTTATGGCCATGATGATGCCGTAACCATGACAGTTCTGGGTCTCCATGCTCTCCAGCACCGGGGGCAGGAAGCCACAGGAATTGTCAGTTTTGACGGGGGTAATTTTCAATCTCACCGTGCGGCTGAAATGGTCGGTAAAGCCTATGGAGATCCTGCTGTCATGGCGCAGCTTAAAGGACGTGTGGCCATCGGCCATAACCGTTACTCGACAACGGGAGAGACCTCCATGCGTAATATCCAGCCCCTTTATGCCGATCTGGCCTTTGGCGGTTTTGCGATTGCGCATAACGGCAACCTGACAAATGCCATGACACTGCGTAAGGGGCTTGTACAGCGCGGCGCTTTGTTCCAGTCAACTTCCGATACCGAAGTTATTGTCCATTTAATGGCAACATCCTCTGAAAAAAATCCGGTCGACAGGATGATTGATGCTCTTAAACAGGTAAAAGGTGCCTATTCCCTTGTTGCCAGTACAGGTGATAAAATCATCGGCGTCCGTGATCCGCATGGTGTTCGCCCCCTCGTTCTGGGTCGTTTGACCAATAAACAGGGGCGGGATTCCCATATTCTGGCATCGGAGAGTTGCGCGTTTGATATTATCGGCGCTGAATTTATCCGTGATATTGAACCGGGTGAGCTGGTTGTTCTGGATGAAAAAGGTCTCCATAGCAAACGGCCTTTTGACAAGGTTGCGCCGCGTTTCTGCATTTTTGAATATATCTATTTCGCACGGCCTGACAGTGTCATGGAGGATAAATCCGTATATGAAATCCGGAAAAATATTGGCGCCGAACTTGCGCAGGAAGCGCCCTGCCCTCAGGCCGATATTGTTGTTCCTGTTCCGGATTCTGGCGTACCGGCAGCCATTGGTTATGCACAGGCCTGCGGCATTCCTTTTGATCTTGGCATTATCCGCAGCCATTATATTGGCCGGACCTTTATCCAGCCCACAGATTCAACCCGTCATCTGGGTGTCAAGATGAAACATAATGCCAACCGCGCCCTGATTGCCGGAAAAAAAGTTGTCCTGATTGATGATTCTATTGTACGGGGAACAACCTCCAGAAAAATTGTCGAAATGATAAAACAGGCGGGCGCTGCCGAAGTCCATATGCGGATTTCCTCTCCACCCTCGACCCATAGCTGTTTCTACGGCATTGACACACCGGATGCCGAGGATTTGCTGGCGCATAGAAAAACCATTGAAGAAATAAAAGAATTTATTGGTGCTGATTCTCTTGCCTATTTAAGCGTTGACGGTCTATATCGCGCTGTTGGTGCTGCAAAGCGCAATGCCGCTCTCCCGCAATATTGTGATGCCTGCTTTACCGGTGATTATGCTATTGAAAGAACCGATTTTGAAGCGCAAAAAACAGAAGCTAAAATCACACCAATACATGAATGCCGCAAAGGATAAAAAGAATGACGCAGCAGGAAAAACAGAAACAAATGCCTGCAACCGGACAGGCCGAGTTGCTCAAAGTACGTCAGGGAAAATGTGATTCCCTGCGGCAGTCCGGTGCTGATCCTTACCCTTATAAATATGCGCCGGATCATAAAGCGACCGCTTTACATGAAAAATATAAAGATCTTGAAAACGGAACGGAAACAACAGATCAGGTCTGTGTTGCCGGACGGATCATGGCGATGCGCAATAACGGTATGTTTCTTGATTTGCAGGATTCCAGCGGCAAGATCCAGCTTTTCTGTCACAAGGATTCAACACCTGCGGGAGAACTTGCCAAACTTGATTATCTGGATATTGGCGATATTATTGGCGGCGAAGGCACGATACGGCGCACACCACGCGGTGAATTATCCATTCGCGCTGTTAAAATCCAGATGCTTTCCAAATCCATGCGTCCTTTGCCTGAAAAATATCACGGGCTGAGTGATATCGAAGCGCGCTACCGCCAGCGTTATGTCGATCTTATTATGAATGAGGAGAGCCGCAATACATTACGGACTCGCTCCCGCATCATTGCGCTTATCCGGAACTATATGAATGATATGGGCGCTCTGGAAGTCGAAACACCAATCCTGAATTCAATTATGGGCGGCGCTTCTGCCAAACCTTTTGTCACCCATCATAATGCACTGGATACAGATTTTTATCTGCGTGTCTCGCCGGAGCTTTATTTAAAGCGCCTGATTGTCGGGGGTCTGGCCGATGATGTCTACGAGATTGGCCGTCTGTTCCGCAATGAGGGGATTTCTCCCAAACACAATCCCGAATTCACGGCGATTGAAGGCTACCATGTTTATAAAGACTATCACGACATGATGGATCTTGTAGAAAATCTGGTGCAGACGATTGTACTGGATATTCATGGCAGTCTGAAAATACCCTATGGCGACTACGAAATTGATTATTCAAGCCCCTGGAAACGTCAATCCATGCTGTCACTGGTAGAAGAAGAATCAAAAATTGATTTTATGACATTGAAAACAGCCGATGAAGCCCGTACTGCCGCCAGGGATCTTGGTATCTTTGTTGATCCGAAAGCGAGTTGGGGACAGGTTGTTGAAACTGTTTTTGATGCTCTGGTAGAACCAAAATTAATTCAGCCAACACATGTCATGGACCATCCGCTGGATATTTCTCCTCTTGCCAAGGTTCATCGTGAAAATCCGCGTCTTGTTGAACGTTTTGAAACTTTTATCAATTGCTGGGAAATTGCCAATGCCTTTTCCGAGTTGAATGATCCGGCTGTGCAGCGAGAACGCTTTAACGCGCAGGTCGCCGCACGGAACGCCGGCGATGAAGAAGCACAGATGCTGGATGAAGATTATGTTGTCGCTCTGGAATACGGCTTACCGCCGACAGGGGGCTGGGGCATGGGTATTGACCGTCTGGTAATGCTTGTCACCAACTCTTCAAATATTCGCGATGTTATCTGCTTTCCAACGCTCAAACCCAAAAAGAATCCGGATCAATAATATTTTTTCATATAACTTTTTGTTCTGTGCAAAATCGTTTATGATAAGGGAGCCTGTAAAATTATCAAATCAATGCTGGTAAATCAGCGCCGGATTGATTAAAAATCAATAAACAGGGAAGATAATACCAACATAGAAAAAAGGTTTGACAAAATTTCAGAAGAAATCGTTCAGGATGTAAAAAAGCACGAACCGCCTATGAGCGCGCGCGAGGAATGGGCAGAGTTTTTCAAAACAGCCATGATTGCGATTGTGCTGGCGCTTTTGATCCGTACATTTTTTCTCGAGCCTTTTAATATTCCTTCCGGCTCGATGAAACCAACCCTGCAGGTCGGGGATTATCTGTTTGTATCAAAGCCGGCTTACGGATTTTCACGTTATTCGTTTCCGTTGGGACTGGCGCCAATTAAGGGACGTATCTGGGCGGGTGAGAAGCTGCCGCAGCGTGGTGATGTGATCGTTTTTAAATTGCCGACAAACCCTTCAATTGATTATATCAAGCGTGTGATTGGTCTACCGGGGGATCATATTCAGGTGACAAAAGGCCAGCTTTATATTAATGGAGAAAAAGTACACCGCGAGACAGTCGGCCTGACACAATTAGAAGAAGGCGGCATGCAGGCAACCGTTATTGAGTATATCGAGACACTGCCAAACGGTGTTATGCACACTATTTATGAAGAAGGGGATAATCGTCCGCTGGATAATACAGAAGAATATATTGTACCCGAAGGCCATTATTTTGCCATGGGCGATAACCGTGATAATTCTCAGGACAGCCGTGTAACTGGTCTTGTCGGTTACATTCCTCTGGAAAATATCGTGGGACGGGCTTCTTTCATCTTTTTCTCGACCAACGGTTATGCCAGTCTTGCCGAGGTCTGGAAATGGCCGTGGAGTATCCGTTACGACCGTTTATTTCAAATTATTGGGCCTCCCCGTCCTGTAGCGCAGGAAGAATGATGGTTCATGATCCGTTACAGAACCTGCAGACGTGTCTTGGTTATCATTTTAAAAATACCCTGCTTCTTGAACGTGCCCTGACTCATTCCAGTACTGGCGCTGAAAAAAATTACGAACGGCTTGAATTTTTAGGCGATCGCGTGATTGGCCTTGTTATTGCGCATATTCTTTGGGAAACATTTCCCGATGAGGCTGAAGGCGATCTTGCTAAAAGACATGCCGCACTGGTACAGGGTGAAACACTGGCACAACTGGCACGGTTAGTAGAATTGGGAGATGCAATGCAGATTTCCGGCGCGGAACGACTCTCGGGCGGCGCAGAAAATGACAACATTCTTGCAGACGGCCTTGAAAGTGTGCTGGGCGCAATGTTTATTGACGGAGGCCTTGAAAACTGTGAACGCGTCATCAAAAAATTATGGGCAGACATTCTCCATATCATGAAATCGCCACCGCAGGATTCTAAAACTGCCCTGCAAGAGTGGGCGCAGGCTAGAGGTCTGGGATTGCCGGATTATAAAGTGGTTAGCAAAGAAGGGCCGGATCATGCTCCTGTTTTCGAGATCAGTGTCACAATTGAAGGATACCCGTCTAAAAGTATGAAGGGAACATCGCGCCGTAAGGCTGAAAAAGAAGCCGCCTCTCTAATGCTTGCCTATTTAATAGAAACGGAACACTCATGACACAAAACGATCATAAAAAACGGTGTGGTTTTGTGGCGGTGATTGGCGCACCGAATGCCGGAAAATCTACATTGATTAACCATTGGGTTGGCAGCAAAATAACAATTGTTTCTCCCAAGGCGCAAACAACAAGATCTCTTGTGCGCGGAATTGTTCTGCACGAAGAAAGCCAGATTATTTTTATTGATACGCCCGGAATTTTTCGCCCTAAAGAGCGGCTGGAAAAAGCCATGGTTGCCGCCGCATGGCAGGGGGAGGCTGAAGCCGATCTGGTGATGCTGGTTGTCGATGCTTCCAAGAGAAAAACAGATCGTGATACGCTGGATATTCTCGAGAAGCTGGCCGCGCATCATCAGGACAGACCCTGTATTCTGGTTCTTAATAAAATTGACAAGGTTGCCAAGGAACATCTTTTACTGCTGGCAAAAAATCTGAATGAAAAAGTCTCGTTTCTTTCGACTTTTATGGTGTCGGCTTTAAAAGGCAAGGGACTTGAAACTGTGCTGGATTATATCGGGAAACAGATCCCGGAAAGTGTATGGCATTTTTCCGAAGACCAGATCAGTGATATGCCAATGCGGTTGCTGGCGGCAGAAATTACGCGCGAAAAACTGTTTCATAAATTATATCAGGAACTTCCCTATGGTTTGATGGTTGAAACAGAGCAGTGGGAAGAGTTCGATAATGGCAGCGTCAAAATCAGCCAGCTTATTTACGTGGCCAGAGACAGCCATAAAGGAATTGTCCTTGGCAAAGGCGGCTCACAGGTCAAGGAAATAGGGGAGATGGCGCGTCGTGAACTTGAGGAAATTCTTCAAACACGTGTTCATTTGAAGCTCTTTGTAAAAGTGCAGGAAAACTGGCGCGACGATCCTGAAAAATATCTTCTTTGGGGATTGGATTATTCCGCATAAAAAATGTATTTGTGGATAATCAGATTTTTTATGCCGCTGACTCTGGTATTAAAAACATGCTCTGCTAGAATAATTTTATTCAAAAACTTGGAAATTTATTAGAAAATCCGGCTTTGGTTTTGACTATTTTTAATTCTGATTTTTTGTATGTGATGTAATCTTTATGAGGTAAAAAAGCGATGAGCTGGACCGATGAACGTATTGCCGTTTTGAAAAAAATGTGGGGTGAGGGAAAAACTGCTGCGGAGATTGCAAAAGAACTGGGCGGCGTCACAAGAAATGCTGTTATTGGCAAGGCACACCGGTTGAAACTTTCCAATCGTTTGTCACCAATCCAGCAAAACAATAAAAAGGTCACTCTTAAATCTGTTGAGGAGAAAAAGCCGCCGCGTAAAGTTGCCAATGATCCCCGGTCTATGGATCTGGTTGTTAAAAGATTATCTCTTGCGGAACTAAAAGATAAAATGTGCCGCTGGCCTATCGGTGATCCCAAAGATGAGGGCTTCTGTTTTTGTGGTCTGGAATCCATTTCCGGACTCCCTTATTGTGATGGCCATGCCCGGGTTGCCTATCAGGCCGCTTCAAGAAGTCGTGTTTTTCAGGTCAAGGATTTCGAAGAAAAACAGAATGACGATGAAGATGTAAAAGAATCCGCCGTTGCGTAAAAATAAAAAATGTCTCGTAATATGTCTGAATAACAGTAACGTAATTTCAGGATGAGATATTGGTGATGACGGCAGAGAACGGAAAATATAACGGAGACAATAAAAAATCAAACGACGGTGATAACAATGTCATCAGGATGCCCACACTGGCAGAACGGGATAAAGCGCGCCGCGATGAAGAAAAAAAATGGCGTGACTCTTATCGCAAAAACAATCCAGATGCGCCGTTTTTAAATCTACCGCCTGTCACAAAAATTATGATGGCTGTTCTTGTTATCATCCATTTAGCGCTGAATTTTATTCTTGATGATCCGGCGCGGCAATGGGTTCTTGATCACTTTGGTTTCACTCCTGAATATTATACACGCGCCTTTTCTTTCTGGCCTGCTATTGCGGGGTCTTTTACTTATGCCCTGCTGCATGATGGATGGATTCATATCAGTATGAATGTCGTGATGATGGCAGCTTTTGGCGCAGGCGTGGAAAAATGGATGGGAGGACGGCGAATGCTGGTTCTCTTTGTGCTTTGCAGTCTTGGTGCCGCTTTGTGTCATTTCATTTTATCACCTTTTTCAGCTCACACAATGGTAGGAGCCTCGGGCGGAATTAGTGGTCTGTTTGCAGCGGTACTTGTTATGATGCAAATGCAGGGCAGGCTTGGTCATGGCCGCTATGGTATATGGCCACTGGCAGCTTTCTGGATAGGTATCTCCTTTATTTTCGGGTTGCTTGGCGGGCCTGGCGGTAGCGCGATTGCATGGGCGGCTCATATCGGCGGTTTTATTGCCGGATTGATTTTGATAAAACCTGTGTTGAGAATGCCATGAACCGGATTTCTTATAGCGTGATTGTGACAATCCTCTATGAAGTCAAGGCTTTAGAGTGGCTCACCTGGTTAAAAAATGACCATATCAATGATGTCCTTGAGGGAGGCGCGACCAGCGCGACTATTATAAAACGTGATCCTGAAAATGAGACCTCTTCCGGTGTTACATATGAAGTTCGTTATGAATTTGATAACCGGGATATTTTTAAAAGTTATCTGGAAATTTATGCCCCCCGCTTGCGTCAGGAAGGTCTTGAACGTTTTCCCTCTGAAGACGGTTTTCAGTATCGGCGTATTATCGGAGAAATTCTGGAATAACTATTTTGCTGTAATCAGAAGTTCGTTCTGTGGCAAATTATTTTGCAAGGGCAAAATGGCATAGGAATTGGGGTAATCCCAAATGATGCTGTTAAAAGTGCCATGAGGGTGGGCCACCGGAGACCATTTTTCGTAGGTCATACCTGTCTGCTTACAGACCCATTTTTTTTCAGGGGGCGCGGTGGCGGCTTTTTCCTGCCATTCATAAGCATCGGCGCTATGGCCTGACTGATCTTCGAGAGTGGCATATAATTTGTAGAGCCGTGCGGACAATGCAATATCTTCCGCTTTTTGTAAATATTCACGCGCCTGTCCCCATAATTGCGCATCCAGTGCCACTTGCGCCATAGTCAAATGACTTTCTTCACTATCCGGTCTTGAGGATGCCAGTTTTTCAAACCAGCGTAAGCGTTCTGTGCTGCTGTCTTTTTTTGTACGGGGTATCAATGTATCCCATAATTTTATAAGATCAGGATGAGGATTGAGAGCCCATGTTTTTTCTATGACTGTTTGTGCCGCCCTGTTTTTTCCACGTGCCCGATAAAATTCGGCAAGACGCTGGGCAGACGGAACGAAACTTTGATCAAGCCTGTAGGCCTCTTTAAATAATTTTAACGCGCTGGAATCTTCTCCTTTTACAAATGCCTCATCAGCACGCGCCAGAAGCATGGCAATCCTGTCGCTTTGTGCCTTTTGGGGGGTCACGACCTGATAGCGGACGGCATTTTTCAGAGTGTTCTCTGCCAACTGCCATTGATGTTGCTGTAAACCCAGATCATACACCATACGAATGATCCATGGTTGTTCCGGATGCATTTTCCATGCTTTTTGTGCCAGATCCAGAGCACGATTTGTATCCCCCGTCTCCATGGCATGCACGAGAAGACCGCGCAACCCTAGAAAGGCCGTATCCTTATTGGCCAGTAATTTATCAAAAGAAAGTCGTGCTACCTCCTCTTCTCCACGCAACCGCGCCGCTTGCGCTTCCAGCAGGAGAGAGAGCCCCTGATCTTCAGGCCATAAAGCACGATTTTTTTTAGCATGAGCGCTCGCCTCTGCCGCATCCCCTGCAGCAACAGCGCTGAGCCCCTGTGTTAATTCTTTATAGCCTTTTTCGTATTGTTTGTTTTCTTTTCGCTTTCTAAAACGCCCCGGGAGTGCCCCCGCAGCCAGTAATATTCTGTGTAAAAACAGAATAACAGCCACCACGAAAATCAGGCCAAGAAAGACAAGACCCACATGAGCCGTAACATCATAACCAAGCCAGTGGATTTCAATTGTGCCGGGACGTTGCGCGATCCAGATTGCGGCAACGACAAGAAGTCCTATTTGGATTGCGGAAACAAAAGTACGGATCATGACAAAACTCCGGTTTTATAGCTGTTCTTTCCTGTGCTTTAAACTATATAGGCGTTTTTGAATGCTTGCCAGTAATGATCCGGATTTGTTTTTAAAATTTTCACGAAACATCAGCGCCGCCGGCGTGACAATCAGGGTCAGAACAGTTGAAAAAGAAAGCCCGAAAGCAACGGCTGTAGAAAGCTGTACCCACCATTGTGTAGAGGGCGCTCCGATCGAAACATTGCGTCCGATAAAATCGACATTCATTTGCAGAACCATCGGCAGGAGTCCGAGAACTGTTGTAATTGTTGTTAATAATACAGGGCGCAAGCGTTGTGCTCCCGTGCGCAGGATCATTTCCCGTACACTCATTTTACCAACGTAATCACGGTGCATATGATCGAATGTATCAATCAGGACAATATTATTATTCACAATAATCCCTGCAAGGGCAATCACACCGATTCCGCTCATGACAATTCCGAACGGTTGCCCTGTGAGCATTAAACCGATAAATACACCAATCGTTGACATGATGACTGCCGAAAGAATGAGAAGGGCGCTGTAAAAACTGTTAAATTGTGTCACCAGAATAATAGCCATGATGAAAAGGGCAACGACAAACGCTTTCATTAGAAAACTCTGGGCTTCTCTCTGGTCTTCATCTTCGCCTTTGAAGGTGATTTCAACATCTTTTTCAAATTCACTTCGGTGTTTTTCAATCCAGTTTTTAATTTCATCAACACGCGCCGTAATATTTTCCCCCTGCGCGACATTGGCTTTGACCGTCATAATACGGCGCTGGTCACTGCGACTGATGACTCCCGTTGCGGGCTGGGGAATACGATTAATAAAATTGCTTACCGGAATAGATCCCTCGGCTGTTTCAATACGGACGCGGTCAAGCTGATCGAGCGTTCTTTCCTCTAGAGGATGACGAATGACCACATCAATTTCATCATCGCTGTCATTGGGGCGGAACTCTGCAGCCTTCAAGCCATTTGTCACCATGCGTACATATTGACCGATAATGCTGATATCAAGACCGAATTTTGAAGCCTGCGCCCTGTCTACTTTTAATTCCCACTGAATGCCGGGGAGAGGACGTGTATCCTCGATATCGACAAAGCCTCCCAACTCGTCAAAAGCACTCCGCATTTTTTCAACAGCGGCGGGAAGACGCTCCGGAAAACGGGAGCCGATCTGAATCTGGACATCTTTTCCTGTCGAAGGACCCCCTTCCTGCTTTTGTGGTTCGATATAAATACCGGCAAGACCGGCAACGCGGTTTTCAATCTCCTGTAAAATGTCATCTGCCGGACGGCGTTTGTCCCAGTCCATAAACTCTATCTGGATTTGGCCAATTACATCTTCGGATAATTCCGAGCCCTGCTGCGCTGATTTTCCGGCGCGTGTATAAAAAGTTTCAATACCATCCATATCCAGAATTTTTTCTTCTACTTCCCGTACCAGCGCATCCTTTTCATAAATAGACAGGTTTCCCCGGGCGTGAATCAGGATATTGGCAACTTCCGGCTCTATATTCGGAAAGAATTCAACCCCTTTGCCAAATTTGCCATAGGCAATCTGAACACCGATCAGCAATATCAAAGCACCGAGCAGAATCCAGCCCGGGCGATGCAGGGCTTTCTCGAGTATTTTAAGATAAAAACCTGCCAGACCACCGACTTCGTTCAAATCACCATTTTCTGCTGCGGCCAGCGCTTTGAGCATTTTTGGATCAGCCGATCCGGCTTTGCCGAAAACAGATCCGAGAGTTGGCACAAAAATCATGGCCATCAAAAGCGAGGCAGAAAGAACGCAAATCAGTGTCAAAGGGAGATATTTCATAAATTCTCCCACAATCCCCGGCCAGAACATCAAAGGCGCAAAGGCCGCCAGTGTTGTGGCCGTCGAGGCGGTAATCGGCCAGGCCATACGTTTTGCCGCAGCACCATAGGCCTCTTTACGGGGCATACCTTCAGACATTTTCCGGTCGGCAAATTCGGTTACAACAATGGCGCCATCAACTAGCATCCCGACCGAGAGAATAAGCGAAAACAGCACAACAATATTCACGGACAAACCCATAATATAAAGAACAAGAATACCTGTTAAAAACGAGCCGGGTATGGCAATGCCGACAAGTCCTGCTGTACGGATCCCCAATGCGGCAATCACAACAATCATCACAAGTAAAATGGCGCTGATCACATTATTCTGGAGATCGGAGAGCATGCGCCTGATATCGCTGGAGCGATCCTGCGTAAAAGCAACCTCGACGCTTTCCGGCCAGAGTTTCTGTTCTTCTGTGACAATCATCCGGACTTTTTCGATGGTATCAATAATATTCTCGCCAGAGCGTTTGACGACCTCAAGCGCAATGGCGCGCTTGCCATTAAAACGGGCGAAATTCTGAGGATCTTTGAAATTCCGGCGCAGTTCGGCAACATCGCTGACAGTAATGACTGAATCCTGATCTGTTTTAACAGGCATCCCCATAATATCGCCGACATTTTCAAATAGACCGGGGACTTCAATCGCAAAATTTCCAGCACCCGTATCAAGGCTTCCGGCGGCAACGAGTCTGTTCGAGCGGTCAAAAAACTGGATAATATCAATACCATCCAGCCCGTAGCTTTCAATCAAAGAAGGGCTGATAATAATTTCGACCTGTTCATCACGGTCACCGGCAATGCCGGCTTCCAGAACAGAGGGAATGGATTCTATTTTATCCTGTAAATCCCTTGCAAGTTTTAGCAGGGTGCGTTCCGGCACATCACCTGCCAGTGTCACAACCAGAACAGGGAACAGGCTGAAATTAACTTCTGTGACACTGGGTTCGCTTTCCAGTGAATCCGGTAACTCGGGTCTGACTCTATCAACGCCCTTTTGCACATCATCAAGCGCCTTACCCTTGTCAAAACCTGCCTGAAACTCAAGAAGAATATAGCCGCCGCCCTGATAGGCCGACGCTTTCATTTCCTTGACTCCCTCAATGGTTCCCAGTTCCTGTTCCATAGGCCGGAGCAGCAGCCGCTCGGAATCCTCCGGGGACACACCTTCAAGAGCCATTGAAATATAGATTTGCGGAATATCAATATCGGGTTCTGATTCTCTGGGGATATTCAGATAAGCGTAAGTTCCCGCCAGAAGCAGCAGAAGCAGAACACTCAGCACTGTCCTGCTACGGTCAAGCGCAGCATCTATAAGCGGTGCCATCACAGCAGGCCATCCCCTTTTGAGTCAACAGCCCGGACAGTCTGTCCCTGTATGACAAAATCCTGTCCAACGGTGATGATCCGGATCGTTTCCGGCAGGCCACCAATAAGCATGGAATCTGTTTTATCGGATAAAATTGTTATGGGCAGAAATTCAACTTTATTATCTGCATTGACAACTTTAACGCCAATACGCCCGTCATCATCCAGAGACAGGACAGAGGGGGAAATTCTATGGGCTTTTTTATTTTTTGTTGGAATAAAAATTTCGGCCGTCATACCATCAATAATGGCATGATCTTCATTCGGGAAAGAAACCTCAATTTCAAACGTACGGGTCTGGGGATTCGAAGAGGAAGCGATATAAGAAAGTGTTCCTTCCCGTTCCATGCCATTGATAAAACGCGCCCGCGCTTTCCCGCCTGCCGTGAGTTCCTGTACCTGTCTTTCGGTTACAAAACCGCGAATTTCAACAGGATCAAGATCAACGATCGAAAATAAGGGATCACCAATAGCAACATAATCACCGATTTCAATTTGTTGACCGGAAATAATCCCGTCAAACGGTGCTTTGATCTGGATATTACCTAGCGATATCTGCGCATCTTTCAAAGCGGCGCGTGCGGCTTCCAGATCGGCGCCGGCCTGCGCCAGCCGAACTTTGGAATTGAAGCCTTTGACTTCAAGTTCTTTAGAGGCATTATATTCGATCTGGCGCTGCGCCAGCCTTTCTTCAGCTTCGTTGACACGCGCCTGACGGTCGCGCTCCTCCAGTCTGGTAATTACCTGCCCTTCAGTGACATTGTCTCCTTTTTTTGCTGTCATTTCTGTGACCAGCCCCGGAATTTCGGCTTTTAATTCGACATGCCGCGAGGCCTGCGTTCTTCCGGTGACAACAATTTCATCTGTGACAGTTTCGGTTTTGACCGTCCGTACGCGTACATCTATGATTTTTTTTCCGGCAGCTCCGTTTGTTATTGATATTCCGGGCGTTGCCGTTTCTATCTCCTGTTCCGGTTTCGGCGGCATCAGGTGTCCGGAGACAATCCAGCCGACGGAAATAACAGCGACAAGAAATGCAATCAGATATGATTTTTTCATCTTCTTATCCTCTACATTTTTCCTTTGGCAAAATAGATAATTTTACCGGAGACTATAGCACAGGAAAGATTATGTTCCAGAAATTTGATAAGATCAGGCAATTTCCTGATCTTTAGGCTCTTTTGGCGTCCGGGGTCTGTCTTCCTCGAAATCAAACGTGATATTGCCTTCGCGATAATCAATCATTACAAGGCCACCATTGACAAGCTTGCCAAATAAAAGCTCCTCGGCGAGCGGCCTTTTAATATGAGTCTGTATCACACGAGCCAGCGGTCTTGCACCCATCGCCGGATCATAACCTTCCCGCGCCAGAAACTGCCGCGCTTCATCAGAAAGCTGGATTGTGACGTTACGATCTGCCAGCTGGCCTTCAAGCTGGATCACAAATTTATCAACAACCTTGCCAACTGTTTCCTGCCGCAGCGCTTTAAAGGGAACAATTGTATCCAGACGATTGCGGAATTCCGGTGTAAACATACGTGTGATTTCTTCCTGATCATCATCCATACGGACATCGCGCTCAAAGCCCATCGGGGCTTTTGCAAGCTGTGCTGCGCCGGCATTGGTGGTCATGATCAGAATCACATTACGAAAATCAATAGTTTTACCGTTATTATCGGTTAGCTTACCGTAATCCATAACCTGCAGGAGAATGTTGAAAATATCCGAATGAGCTTTTTCAATTTCATCCAGCAGCAAGACACAATGCGGGTGCTTGTCAACAGCATCCGTCAGCAACCCCCCCTGATCAAATCCGACATAACCGGGCGGAGAACCGATCAAACGTGAAACTGAATGCCGTTCCATATATTCGGACATATCAAAACGCTGTAATTCAATACCCATTGTTTTGGCAAGCTGTTTGGCAACTTCTGTTTTTCCTACCCCTGTAGGGCCTGAAAACAGATAGCATCCAATCGGCTTTTCCGGTTCGCGCAATCCGGCACGTGCCAGTTTAATGGAATCCGAGAGAACTTTAATTGCCTCGTCCTGATCAAACACCATTGTTTTCAGATCACGCTCCATATTCTGCAAAGCCGTACGGTCATTCTTTGTGACGGTTTTAGCCGGGATACGGGCAATAGCGGCCACAACGCCTTCAATATCCTTGACCCCGATTATTTTTTTGCGGCGGGCAGCAGGAACAAGCATCTGTGCCGCGCCAACCTCGTCAATAATATCAATGGCCTTATCCGGCAATTTGCGATCACCGATATATTTAGCGGAAAGCTCTACAGCAACACGAATGGCCTCATTACTGTATTTGACGCCGTGATGTTCTTCATAATAGGGCTTCAGTCCTTTGAGAATTCTGATTGTGTCCTCGATACTGGGTTCGTGGATATCAATTTTCTGGAAACGTCTGACCAGAGCGCGGTCTTTTTCAAAATAATTGCGGTATTCCTTATAAGTGGTTGAACCGATACACCGCAAAGAACCACTTGACAAAGAAGGCTTGAGAAGATTGGAGCCATCCATCGCCCCGCCACTGGTAGCACCAGCGCCAATAATGGTGTGAATTTCATCAATAAAAAGAACCGCGCCGTCCGTTTTTTCCAGTTCGGAAATAACCGCTTTCAGACGCTCTTCAAAATCGCCGCGATAGCGCGTTCCGGCGAGCAGTGTTCCCATATCCAGTGAAAAAATCGTTGCATCAAGTAACACTTCCGGCACATCACCTTCAACGATACGTTTGGCCAGTCCTTCGGCAATAGCAGTCTTCCCGACACCAGGATCGCCAACATAAAGCGGATTATTCTTGGAACGGCGGCATAAAATCTGGATGGTGCGGTCAACTTCTTCCTGACGGCCAATCAGAGGATCAATTTTTCCGATTTTGGCTTTTTCATTTAAGTTGATACAATAGGTATCAAGCGCCTCGTGGCCTGATTTGACAGTTTTTTCTTCATGCTCGGAAGCCCCCGTTGCCCCGGACGGGTTTTTCGGTTCGCTATGACCCGGTACTTTGGCAATACCATGAGAAATATAATTAACCGCATCAAAGCGTGTCATATCCTGTTCAACCAGAAAATAAACGGCATGGCTCTCCCGTTCGGAGAACAAAGCAACAAGAACATTTGCGCCCGTCACTTCTTCGCGTCCGCTGGACTGGACATGAATGGCCGCACGTTGCAGAACACGCTGGAAAGCCGTTGTTGGTTTTGACTCTTCTATTTTACGATCAATCAGATAAGTTAATTCATTTTCCAGATACTGCTCTAGCTGATCACGTAAATCCGGTAAAGAAATGCCACAGGAACGGAGAACCGCCATAGCATCCTGATCATCTGTCAGCGCCAGAAGCAAATGCTCCAGTGTGGCATATTCATGATGCTTGCTGCCGGCGATAGCCAGCGCTTTATGCAGGGTCTGTTCAAGGTTTCGCGAAAGCATTATTCTTTCTCCATCGTGCATTGTAGCGGTTGTTCGTTCATACGGGCAAAATCCATAACCTGCTGGACTTTGCTTTCTGCCACTTCATACGTAAATATCCCGCAAAGTCCGACACCGCGCCGATGGACATGCAACATAACATCCGTAGCTTCCTGCCTATTCTTATTGAAAAACCTTTCTAAAATATGAACAACAAACTCCATCGGCGTATAATCGTCATTTAAAAGTAAAACTTTATACATTGACGGCTTTTTGGTCTTGGGGCGTGGTTTTAACAGAATACCCGCCTGTTTGCGGTTTTCCCGTTCAAAATCATTGCCAGAATCATCGCCATCCTGCGCTTTATGCGGTTTCTTTAAAGAGATATCTTTATTATCGGTCATTTCAAGGCTCTCATATTCTCTCAAGAGTCCGGTTTACAGGGGGTGTTGAAAAATATTTCAGGGATCAGTGACTCTTCGGTGACATTATTGCTTTCAATCGCGGAAAGAGGAAGAAAAACACCGCCCAAATAAGCCTGCGCGCCACATTCCTGTCGGCAACTGGCATCTCTCTGTGTGTCAAACAGAACCATGTCCTGCTCTATACTGATATTGATAACACAGCGTTCCTGCGGGTCTGCGGATTCATAGCGCCAGCCTGTTTCTGTTGCCTTTGCATTCCCGATAATACCGCAATGGGCGCCGGAACCAAACCAGTAGGACAGCCCGAAGTCCAGACTTTTATCTTCCTGAATAATATAGCTAAACACATTATGGGCTTCTGTGGCAGTGACGCATAACCCCCCTTCATTCTCATAATATGGCGCCGGACAGTTTCCGGAAGCTGTACGTGGCGCGATGCTTTCGCCATGGTTAATGTTACAAAGTCTGGCGCTTTCCAGCGCCTGATTTTCTTTCTGTAGTGCTGCTTCGGACAGACGAGGATCAAGAAAAATCATGATACTGACGAGGGATAGGAATAAAAATATTTTTTGAATCATATTGTCCTGTTTCTTTGAATAATCTCTTTAAATATTAACAGGGAATTATAAAAACGGCAATGTTGCATATATATAAGTGCTGGCCTAAAATTTCCATTGACACAAGCCTTTAACTTTTCTTAAATCACTGGAAATCGAGAGTTAAAACAGTATAATGCTGTCTTTGATTTTACGGCACACAGTTTTTCATGAATGAAGGAGCAAAAAAAGATGGCAAAAGAGAAATTCGAACGTAACAAGCCGCATTGTAATATCGGGACAATTGGTCACGTTG
>PFTR01000021.1:0-21727 GCA_002789675.1 Alphaproteobacteria bacterium CG_4_9_14_3_um_filter_47_13
TAGAAGAAATTTACGCAATGGCGGCATAATTGTTGAAACGGGATTCCACCTTAAAAACGCCGCCAACCTGTCCAACAAAGTAGGACCACCTCTGTTTTCCGTTTCCTGCGTTACCGCATTTTTATGTTGTTTTGTAATATGTTGAAGTTCCTTACCAACAGCAGCACCAACAACAACAGCAATAAACGCACCAACAGCACCAACAGCACCAACACCAACAGCAACAGCAGCAACAGCAAGAGCAACACCACCAGCAAGAGCATCATCCGCCAAATCACTATCCCTCATGCCGCACCCTATATGGTGCAAAATCCCCAGCATTTTTTCTCCGGTGCCCGGCTCTTTTTGTGATGCCATGCTCTGTTTCATAATAAATATCTCCTTGTTCTTTGATGATATGGTTTTTGTATATGAAAATAAAAGCCCTGTCAATAAAATTATGTCTTCTTTATTTTCCACAGCAAAAATCGCGGAAGATCACGTCCTGCTGTACCCCCGTCAGCACAGGCCGCACATCCGGAAGCGGTGCATTTTATCTATTTAATTTCAAATAGTTATAATGACCGCCACATATCGCCGGAATGACGGAAATAGCAATATTTGTACAAAAAGCTGCTATCGGGGACTTTTGCAGAGCTTCCTATAGGAATCTTTTGTTTGAATTATACCACTAGGATAAAAAATATCGATCCTTGATCCTGCCGTTCTCCATTTCAAAAACAAGCGGAACACCCGTTGGCATCTCGGCTTTATTAATGCTCTCCGGTGTTTCGGCACCGAGAATAATCAGCAGGGCGCGGAGAGAGTTACCATGGGCGGCAACAAGAATATTTTTGCCTTCCGCCAAAAGCGGTTTAATCTGTGTCTCATAATAAGGCCGGACACGTTTTTCAACGACATCCTGCAAACACTCGCCACCCGGCGGCGGCACATCATATGATCTACGCCAGATATGAACCTGCTCCTCGCCAAATTCGGCACGCGCTTCATCTTTATTCTGGCCAGTCAAATCCCCGTAATCACGCTCACGCAAATCAGCGTGTTTTATGATACTTTCCAGCAAAGTCCCCTGTCCGGCTTCTTTCAAAACAATTTCAGCCGTATGATAGGCTCTTTTCAGGGTGCTGGTAAAAACCTGATCAAAATCTATATTTGCCGCCTTCAGGTTTTCACCGGCTTTTACAGCTTCTTTCTTGCCATTATCGCTAATATCAACATCGGTAAAGCCCGTAAATCTATTCTCGAGATTCCACTGGCTTTCGCCGTGACGCAATAAAACAAAATAATTCGTCATGATGTTGCGTTTTTAGCTGACTTCCCAAAGCTCCAGCAATTATAGGCCAGGACAAAAGTAATAAAACCAACAGTTAGATAATTAATATCATTCATAACGGCCGTAAAGATACTGACGGCAGCAAAAGCATAAAGCACAATTCCCAGAAAAAAGAATACAGGGGCTGCAAAATTCGTTGCAAAATGGACAGGTTTCATGTTGATCGCTCCATATATAATTATTGAAAAAAACGGAAGTGCCAGCCAATTTATAGGAAAAGTTGCGGCTGCCTTTCTATCATGCCATGAAATAGGCTGCTGTCAAGGGCAACTCCCGGGAAAGAAAAACAACTCTTTCAGCATGAATTGTGCTTAAAAATGAGAGAAGCTTTGACATTTTCATGAAATAATGGCATTAAACCTATGCTGTCCAAGGATAGTGGATGGTCTACGGTTGACTGTCGACACCAGTTCTCCGAATAGATGAGGCGGTTCTGTTGTCTACTGTCCACCGAAAGTCCTCCGCTGTCCTTCTCCGGCGAAATTTATAAAACATGGCTTCTATTTTTTATGAAAGAGAAGCCACACATGAAAGGACTACAAAATATGTTTAATATTTACCGCAAAGAAATTGATTTTGCAGGAAAAAAACTGATTCTTGAAACAGGAAAAATTGCCCGTCAAGCTGATGGCGCCGTTATCGCGACAATGGGGGGAACAAGTGTATTATGCGCTGTCACAGGCGCAAAAAGCCTGCGCGAAGGCCAGGATTTCTTTCCTCTTTCCGTTCACTATCAGGAAAAAGCCTATGCCGCAGGAAAAATCCCGGGTGGTTTTTTCAAACGTGAGGCACGCCCAAGCGAAAAGGAGGTTCTGACCTCCCGCCTTATTGACCGCCCGATTCGCCCTCTTTTTCCGAAAGGCTTTATGAATGAAGTCCAGATTATTGCGACTGTTATTGCCCACGATCTTGAAAATGATCCGGACATGATTGCCATGATCGGTTGCTCGGCGGCGCTGACCATTTCCGGTTTGCCTTTTATGGGACCTATTGCCGGAGTTCGTGTTGGCTATATTAACGATGAATACGTTATCAACCCGACTGTACAGCAGATGGAAGAAAGCATTCTTGATCTGGTTGTTGCCGGAACACAGGAAGGCGTGCTGATGGTTGAATCAGAAGCCAAAGAACTTCCGGAAGACATTATGCTCACGGCTGTTATGGAAGGGTGGAAAGGGTTTCAGCCTGTTATTAACGGCATCATTGATCTTGCGGAAATGTGCGCGAAAGAGCCCTGGGATATTCCAGAGATTCCAGACAACATTCAAAAAATGTCTGACAGCCTCAAGAAAAAATATTCTGCTGAAGTTTCTAAAGCCTATAGCATTAAAGAAAAAATGGAGCGCCAGAATGCTGTCGGGGAAGCGCGCAAAAAAGCCATTGAAGAATTTCTTGATGACGCAAACGGTCTGGACGCCCAGACGATTACGGCAAAATTCAAAAGTCTTGAATCCGATGTTGTCCGTGGTGATATCCTGAAAACAGGCAGCCGGATTGACGGGCGCGATACAAAAACAGTCCGTCCGATCATTGCCGAAGTCGGCATTCTGCCCCGCGCTCACGGCAGTGCCCTGTTCACACGCGGTGAAACACAGGCGCTTGTTGTCACAACCCTTGGCACAGGACAGGACGAACAGATTATGGATGCGCTGGCTGGCGAATATAGAGAGCGCTTTATGCTTCATTACAACTTTCCGCCTTACTCGGTTGGGGAAGCCGGACGCATGGGACCTCCCGGTCGCCGTGAAATTGGTCATGGAAAACTGGCATGGCGCGCCATTCATCCTCTTCTGCCGGAAGCCGATGCATTTCCTTATACAATGCGCGTTGTCTCGGAAATTACCGAATCAAACGGTTCCAGTTCCATGGCCACAGTGTGTGGTACATCACTTGCGCTTATGGATGCCGGTGTTCCTTTGACAAAGCCTGTTGCCGGTATTGCGATGGGTCTTATCAAGGAAGGTAAGGATTTTGCCGTTCTTTCCGATATTCTTGGTGACGAGGATCATCTGGGCGATATGGACTTCAAGGTTGCCGGAACAAAAGAAGGCATCACCTCCCTTCAGATGGATATCAAAATCACATCCATTACCGAAGAAATCATGAAAATCGCACTGGCGCAGGCAAAGGAAGGCCGGATCCACATTCTTGGTGAAATGGCCAAAGCCCTTACAGAATCCCGTGATGGCCTTAGCGAATATGCCCCGCAGATTGTCACACTGAAAGTCCCGACGGATAAAATCCGTGATATCATCGGCACTGGCGGTAAAGTCATCCGCGAGATTACAGAAACCACAGGCGCGAAGATTGATATTGATGACGATGGCACGGTTAAAGTATCCGCCCTCAATCAGGAATCAATTGACAAAGCTGTCAACTGGATCAAAGGTCTTACCGAAGAGCCGGAGATGAACAAAGTTTATAATGGCAAAGTTGTCAAAGTTGTTGATTTCGGCGCTTTCGTAAACTTCATGGGCTCGAAAGACGGACTGGTACACATTTCCGAACTGGCCGAGGGTCGCACTGCCAAAACAACAGATGTTGTTAATGAAGGTGACGAAGTCAAAGTCCAGGTTATCGGGTTTGATGATCGTGGCAAGATTAAATTATCCATGAAACGCGTTAATCAGGAAACCGGAGAAGTCATTCCACGCGAAGATAAAAAAGAAGCCAACGGCTAAACAGACGGGGGAACCCTCTTCGCCTCAATTCTTTTAAGCATGATACCTTGTAATACAGGTATCATGTTTTTTTATGCCCTGATATTAAACGGAAGTATATTATGAATAAAAGCAATGTCCCCTTTTATTGATCGAGTCCGGCCATATACATCCGGGCATAAAGCCCCTGTGCTTTGATAAGATCTTCATGGCGTCCCTGCTCTACGACTTTTCCATTCTCCAGCACAATGATATTATCCGCCTTCTGCACCGTTGATAAACGATGGGCAATAACCAGAACCGTACGGCCTTTTTGCAGGCTTTCGAGCGACTGCTGAATTACGCGCTCTGATTCATTGTCAAGTGCCGAAGTCGCCTCATCCAGTAACAGAATCGGGGCATCACGAAGAATGGCACGGGCAATAGCAATACGCTGGCGCTGGCCGCCGGAGAGAGTCACCCCCTGTTCGCCCAGTTTTGTCTGATACCCCTCCGGCATATCCTGAATAAACTCGTCTGCTGCGGCGGCCTGAGCCGCCTTTCTTATGTCTTCTTCCGTTATATCTGACCGGCCATAAGCAATATTGGCCGCCACACTATCGTCAAAAATTGTAATATCCTGTGAAACAAGGGCGATATGCTGCCGCAGACTCTCGATCGTCACATCCCTGACATCTCTTTTATCAATCAGGATACGCCCTTCCAGAACATCATAGAACCGTGCAACCAAATTCATAGCCGTTGTCTTTCCGCTTCCCGAAGGGCCGACAAGCGCCGTCACTTTTCCTGCGGGAAGATTTAAGGAGACATTTTCCAGTGCATAGTGATTATCAAGACCATACCCGAAAGACACATTTTCAAACAGAATTTCCGGTTTTTTTACATCCAGTATAACGGCCTCTGGCTTGTTCATAATAGAAGGTTTTAACGCCATCATTTCAAAAATACGCTCCCCCGCCCCCAGCCCGATCTGCAATGTATTATTAAGTTTTGCCAGTTTGCGGATTGGTTCGTAAGCAAGCGCGAAAGCCGCAATAAACGAGGTTAACTCTCCCACACTCAAAAACCCGTTCGCGACCTGTCCACCCCCATAAAGAATAACGGCCATAATCGCCAGCCCCAGCAATGTTTCATTCAAGGGAGCAGAAATAGTTGCGACGCGAATGGCTTTGATGTTCAGATTTCTTACACGGTTTATCGCCTGACTGGAGCGCTCCTGTTCAAAATTTGCCGTATCATAAGCCTTGACCTGTCGTATGCCCTGAAAAATCTGGATCAATAATGCCATTAACGTCCCGGTTTCCGCCTGTATGCTTTTTGAAATTTTGCGTAAACGGCGCCCTATCCGTGCCACAATAAAAACCGCAAAGGGAAAAACGGTAAATGAAATCACCGCCAGCTTCCAGTCCTGATGAAACATCAGAAAGACCAGAAAGACCAGAGTTAGAAGATTGCGCCCCATGCCAATTAACGTATCGGAGACAGCCCCCCGCACGGCCTGCACATCGCTAATGACACGGGAGACAAGATGACCACTCGGATTGGTATGAAAAAATGCAAGATCCAGCGCCAGAAGATTTGAAAATAAATCACGCTGGATATCGGCCACAATATTCTGGCCAATTTTATTCATCATCAATGTATGAACATAAGAGGCACCACCCCTGACGAGAAAACAGAAAAAAATGGCCAGCGCCATCGGAAGGATAAGATTTTGGCGCCTCCCGACCAGAACATGATCAAAGACAGGCTCCATCAGCCATGCAAAAAGAGCCGTCATTAAAGAAGCAACAACCATAAAACCCATGGCTTTTGCCACATCCCTCCCATAAGGACGCAAATAGAGGCCAGCCAGACGCTTTACCAAAGGCCATGTAGACGAATCAATGCCTTGCTGAGGCTTTAGGATGTTTTCATTCATAATTTATGTTATCTTTAAATAAAGGGTTCTGCGTAAAATGACAAAAGAAAAAAGAAAAAACTCCGATATTCCGTCACCGCATCCCCATCCTCCTATCGGTTTGGCACTGGGAAGTGGAATGGCACGGGGCTTTGCGCATATTGGTGTTCTGAAAGGACTGCTAAAACATAATATCACGCCCACAATCATTTCTGGAACGTCTATAGGCGCTGTCATTGGGGGCAGCTATCTGGCCGGAAGGCTTGACCAAATAGAAGAATGGGCGCTTTCCCTCACCCGTCGTAACATTTTCAAATATATGGATTTCCGTTCCCGCAGCGCAAGCCTGATCGGCGGAAAGCGTCTGGAAAGCCTGATGTATGAAAATTTTGGCGATCTGACTATGGAAGAGCTGCCACACCCTTTTATTGCCATTGCCACTGATATTGTGACGGGACACGAGGTATGGTTACGAAAAGGAGACTTTACCAGCGCGCTTCGCGCTTCGTTTGCCCTCCCCGGAATTTTCCCTCCGGTTATGATCAATCATCGTACTTTAATTGACGGCGCCCTTGTGAATCCGGTTCCTGTTTCGGCCTGTCTTGCCATGGGGTCACGTCTGACGATTGCCGTTGACCTGAATGCCGATATGATCGGTAAAGCTACCAAACCGGGACAGGGTTACCAGACCGTTGCAGGTTTCGACGTTTTTAATGAAAATGACGTTTCCATAGAAGATCAGAAAATGTTTAAAGGATCTTTTGTGCAAAAGATTTTCCGGCGTGATCCGGATTCTCCAAGTTTGTTCGGTGTTATGGTTTCATCACTCAATATTGTTCAGGATCGCCTGACCCGCTCCCGCCTAGCCGGTGACCCTCCCGACGTCCACATCAAGCCGCGTATCGGTCATATTGGCTTGCTGGAGTTTGAAAAAGCGGCGGAATTGATCAGAGAAGGCGAAGAAGCCGTTGAACGCGCCATGCCCCGTATCAAAGCCGCCATGGACATCCTGCTCCCCCGTGTCATGCGGGAAGAGGACGGAAACGACAAAGGCAAAAAAACTTAAGCCAGTTTACGCTTTTTATGCTTGCGATCCGGCAGGGCGCGCCCCCATTTCATTCGATCAACAAGATAGGTCGGTCTGACATTATGATGCTGTAACACAAGAGTATTCAGCGCCATATCCACCTCATAAAGCGATGAACATCCCTTGAATGATCCCGCATGAAGCCCGTTTTTAACAAGACAGGTATCAATATTGACTCCCGCTGCACCCATAATATCATGCGCCATGGTGTCACCGATCATCACGGTCTGCCCGGGATAGATTTCCTTTTCCTGAAGCAGCCTGATGCAATGGTGGTAAATCGGTTTATGCGGTTTGCCGAGATAATAGACAACACCGCCAAAATCCTCATAACGCCGTGCAATCATACCGGGGCCAAAGGACTGGTTGTTTCCAAACAGTATCCGGCTGTCGGGATTAGCACAAATGGCTTTCAAACGACGACGCACCGCCACACGCAATAACGGCTCATAATAGTCAAGGAGAGTTTTGTGCGGCGCATCGGAACCGGCAATCAGCAGAAAATTGGCTTCCTCCATATTGTCGGTCACACTGATATTCTCCAGTCCTTTAATAATGGACGTGTCTCCTCCGCGACTCATCAGAAAACATTTCTCGCCGATATTCCTGAAAACCCCGTCATCCTGTTTGGCAAGTCCTTGCCATGTGGTTTCCCCGGAGGTGACAATCACATCATAAAGCGTTGGCCCGATACCGAGCTTTTTCAACCTCTCCTTGTTTTCCTCAGCCCGCTTGCCGGAGTTTGACAGGATAATAATATATTTTTTCCGGTTCCGGAGCTCCTTCAAACAGTCAATGATACCATCATACGCTTTTTCACCATTATGGAGCACACCCCACTGGTCAATGATAAAAGCATTGTAACTATCTGAAATATCAGAGATTCCCTGACAGAATTTTGTCTTGCTCATCGTAACTCGAATCCTTTGCGTTGAGATGCCCTACAGAAAAGTCTAGGCGAAAAGTATCAACAAAAGATTATCACGTGAAAGAAAGGAATATTCAACCATCAACTTGCGGATTTTTAAGAACGGAAGGAATGATTTACTTTACGCAACTTTTTTTTGCAGATGTTTTACTGACAAACTGTGCCAGATCAGGCTTGAAATAATCGGGGCCTTTTAAAACCTTACCGTCACTCTCGCGCCGGATCGGCTTGCCATCCACGCCGAGTTTGCTCATGTTCGAGCGATGCACTTCATCAAAAGCCGCATGCTTGACCGCCTGCAACCCGAACGACAGATAAGCGCCATCCAGAACATATTGCAAATCCGTCAACGCATCCAGAACTTCAGTTATATCCCCCTGCGCCAGGGCATCCTTAAGTTCATCCAGCTCCTCGGCCAGAAGATTGATCCGCAACCGGTTTGTTTTCGGGTCACTGATATCAGGACGTGTTTTTACGGGCAGGTCAAAAGCCTCATGAAATGCCTGTACTGATTTTAATGTATGGGTCATGGACGCTGTTCCTTTTTATTCTGCCGCTTCCATCTGGCTTTCGCAGACAGATCCTGCTCCGGGAAGCACTTCCGCGCATTTCTTCATTGTCAAAGAAGACCTTGCAATACAATTGGTTAAATAGAAGTTTTCAACCGATACTTTAAAATCATGCCCTGAAATCTTACCTTCTGTCCCAAAATTTTTCCATGGTGCGGAGAGAAGAACGTCAATCTCGCCCAGATGCGGCCATTCTTTAGCCATCCGCTCCCGAAGCTGCAAGTGCGTATCATAGGCGAGCGGCTTTTCTGTATAACCAGACAAGGCGCGCAGAATTTTCCAGTCCTCCCGCGCTTCGCCTGGCGGAAAGACGGCGCGGCGTGCCTGCTGGACACGCCCTTCTGTATTGACATAGAGAGCATTCTTCTCGGTATAGGCCGCCCCCGGCAGGATGACATCAGCACGGTGCGCCCCGACATCCCCATGGTGCCCCTGATAGACAACAAACGCTCTTTTATCAATCATATTGACAGCAAAATCATCCGCACCCAGCAAATAGACAAAGTCCACTTCTGATAGATCAAAGCCATCCCTGCTATAAAACCCGACATCAAGCGCCCCCACCCGCGCAGCGGCATTATGCAGGACATTAAAGCCGTTCCAGTCTTCCCTTACCATACCGGATGTTTCGGCAATCTCCCGTGCCAGCGCCTGAATTGCAGTGCCATCCTGACGCTGGAATGCTCCCATACCAAGGATTATCATGGGGTTTTTCGCACTTTTAAGTGTCTCTGCAAACCCTTTCTTCGCTGAAAGAAGCTTTTGAAGATCGGCAGGGTTCGTTCCCAGATGGTTGTAAGGATAGGTCAGATCACAGGCCTCGCCAATGACACCCACCGGAATTCTATGACGCAGCCATTGCTTGCGGATACGGGCATTGACCATTGTGCCTTCACGGCGCGGATTCGTACCAACCAGTAAAATCGCATCCGCTTGCTCGATTCCGGCAATCGTAGAGTTGAAAATATAGCCGCAGCGCTCTGCAGCATCGAACTGCGCACCATCAATCCTGCACTCGAGATTTTCTGTTTTAAGCAGATCTTTAAGCGCCACGATTGACTCAAGATCCACCAGATCCCCCGCCAGCGCCGCAACCTTTTCAATTTTGGCATTTTTAAGCTTCCCGGCAACAGCGCCGAGCGCCTCTTCCCAGCCGGCTTCCCGTAATTTGCCGTCATCCCCCCGCAACCACGGACGATCCAGACGATTGCGTTTTAATCCGTCATAGGCAAAGCGCGTTTTATCGTTAATCCATTCCTCGTTAA
The DNA here is from genome assembly GCA_002789675.1 of Alphaproteobacteria bacterium CG_4_9_14_3_um_filter_47_13. GTDB lineage: Bacteria > Pseudomonadota > Alphaproteobacteria > Micavibrionales > Micavibrionaceae > UM-FILTER-47-13. The sequence goes on from PFTR01000021.1 coordinate 9,743, forward strand.
TACCCTCGTGCAGACGCGGGAGAACCCGCATTACCTCTCCACCGCGAGAGTCGACACGGATATTACTGCCCACGGCATCATGGACATCAACTGTTTCTGTCTTGGTTAATTCCCAGGGACGCGCTTTAAAGGCATAAGGCTTGGAAGTCAGCGCCCCGACAGGGCAGACATCAATCATATTACCGGACAGTTCAGAGCCGATATTCTTTTCAACAAACGTATCAATCTCGACCTCTTCACCACGATGCAACAGACCAAGCTCTGTCATGCCGGCAATTTCATCCCCGAAACGGACACAGCGCGTACACTGGATACAGCGCGTCATGTTGGTCTTGATCAAAGGCCCTATATTCTTATTCGGCACAGCCCGTTTATTTTCATGATAACGGGAACGATCATAGCCATAGCCCAGCGCCTGATCCTGCAAATCGCACTCCCCGCCCTGATCGCAGATCGGGCAATCAAGCGGATGATTAATCAGAAGCATTTCCATGACACCCTTGCGGGCTTTTTTCGCCATCGGCGATTCGGTATGCACCACCATGCCTTCTGCACAGGCCAGAGCGCAGGAAGCCTGCGGCTTCGGCGGCCCCCCTTCAACCTCGACAAGACACATCCGGCAATTGGCCGGAACCGATAAACGGTCATGGTAGCAAAAGCGCGGTATCTCGATCCCGAGCTGCTCCGCCGCCTGAAGGATCGAAGTCCCCTGCTCTACGTCAATTTCCATTCCATTGATTGTCAGTTTCGGCATCTTGGGAAGACTCTATCAATTGCATTCATTCCAGTCATCATAGCTTAGCGCTTTATAATCAATATTCCAAGAGATTCAAGCCAATAAATCCTCAATCATTTAAATCCGCTCCTTTTATTTATTTTGCATAGAAAAATGCATTTTATCTGTCAACTTTTACCTTAAAAGAAATAGTCACTCATATTAAAAGTAAGACAATATCCGCGTTGGCGGATATTGCTTCGCATTCATGCTCGGCCAGCATTGAGCCACACTCCGCAATGTAGCGGATGACAGCTTCACACTACGCTTCCAGCCCAAGGCTCGAACAGCTCTGCCTGTCAAAGCCAGACATTTCAAGGCCTTTTGCCAGTTTCCGGCATCGGAAAAGAGTTCAGGCAAGGGATTTCATGTGTCATCCCCCAAGCTGGAGAGATGCGAGGCTATACGAGCCAGAATTTCGCTGCGCTCACGCGAAATGCCTGTACATTTTTCTGCCCTGCTGGCTCTGCACGGAGATTGCTCATTTCACTGGCTGCTTGCAGGACTGTCTTTGTGCGGCTGGATTTCGCTTGTTAGGGACACCCTGTCGTTATCTTCTCTTGACAATCCAGCAATATTCTTCCATAATAGGAAAATATTCACACTAAAATCAGGAATATTATTTTCCGTATTTCGTACGTGCTGACATTTTTTTCTCTTAAAAACGACAATCGAACTATATACTTTCCCTATTTTTATCCATAAAATGGAGAAAATCTCATTTTTTAGACGTACACAGAAAAAGCAGTGACAAGAGTTGTTACAGAAAAGGATTTTCCTTCTTTATCGGGAAGGTACATTTTGCTATGAAGAATAAACATCTTTTTAAAGAAAGGTAATACCATGAGCAAACATTCCCTGCCCCCCGGCGTTGTCAGCGGCAAAGACTATCTAACACTTCTCAAATCCTGCAAAGAAGGCGGCTATGCCCTGCCCGCCGTGAATGTGGTGGGAACGGATTCAATCAATGCGGTGATGGAAGCGGCGGCGAAAAATAATGCCGATGTTATTCTCCAGCTCTCCAATGGCGGCGCGGAATTCTATGCCGGAAAAGGGATGAAAGACGGGTTTCAGGCCAAAGTCCTTGGCGCGGTTTCTGCGGCAAAGCATGTGCATTTACTGGCCGCCCATTACGGGATCTGCGTTGTTCTGCACACCGACCATGCCAATAAAAAGCTTGTTCCGTGGGTCGAGGCTTTGCTGGATCATGGCGAAGTCTTTTATAAAGAAACCGGAAAACCTCTATTTACCTCGCACATGCTGGATCTGTCCGAAGAAGACATTGACTTTAACCTGTCCGAATGCGCCCGTTTGCTCAAACGCATGGTTAAGATTGATATGAGTATCGAGATCGAGCTTGGCGTCACAGGCGGCGAAGAAGACGGTGTTGGCTCTGATGAAATCGACAATGACAAGCTTTATACCCAACCGGAAGACTGCCTGAAAGCCTATGAAATTCTGGCGCCGATCGGCCATTTCTCGCTAGCGGCTTCTTTTGGTAATGTCCACGGCGTTTATAAGCCCGGTAATGTCAAATTACGCCCTGAAATTCTGAAAAATGCGCAGGAACTCGTGCAAAAAACAAAAAATACAGGGGAAAATCCGCTTGATCTGGTGTTTCATGGTGGTTCCGGCTCGGAAAAAGCGCAGATCGAACAGGCTTTGGGGTGTGGCGTTTTTAAAATGAATATCGACACGGATACGCAATTCGCTTTTGCCCAGGGCGTTGGTAAATTTGTTCTGGCCAATGAAAAAGCCTTCAAATACCAGATTGATCCCGAAAATGGCACGCCCTACAAAAAATTCTATGACCCGCGCAAATGGCTCCGCGAAGGCGAAACCGCCATGATCGCCCGTCTGGATGAAGCCTTTGCCGACCTGAAATCGGCAGGAAAATCTCTGGCACTAAAAAAAAGTGATGTGATGGCGGCGTGACCTTATAGAAACCGCCACTTTATAACTGCCTCAGGCAAGCCGCTTTATCGGGTTTCATATCATTCTCGATCCACCATTGCTCAAGCCGTGCCAATGCTGCGCCAATCATGGGTCCCGCAGGAATTCCGGCGGCCATGATATCATCACCCTTTACAGGGAAAACAGGCGGCTGCCAGTTTTGTACAAGCCCTATATCGACAGTAACATTGTGTAACGCACTATAATATAATAGGGTTTGTTTTATAGTCTCGGCTCCATAGTGATAAACGAGACGCTTGATATCTTTATCTGATAGACCAGACATAGAATCTAATGCTTTGATAATTAACCGGAAATCCTTCTTCTGTTTGTTTGAAAAAATTAAATATTGTTCGAGACGTTCACAGTCTCTGGTAAGAACAACAAGCCGTGCAACAAGATCATACATCCCGTATTTTTTTTGCGCCTCAACAAGCCGTGCCAGGATCAAAGGTTTATAATTTACATTAGAAAGTTTATTTAATATATTGTTTTTAAACATTATTTTTAAAACATCAGCAGCATTATCCGCCCTCATGATTTTAAAAAACTCCTGCGTCACCCGTTCCCGCGACAACGATCCGATATATTGTGCCGCACTCTTACAGGCTTCCAGTGCCTGCGGGTCAGGCGTTCCTGTTCCATAGAAGGCATGAAACCGGAAAAACCGCAAAATACGCAGATAATCCTCGGCAATACGCTGCGCCGGATCGCCGACAAACATAACATGCCCTGCTTTCAGATCCTCCAGCCCTCGCCCCGTAGGATCAAAAATATGTCCGTCACGATTGGCAAGCAGCGTATTCATTGTAAAATCCCGCCGTGCCGCATCTTCTTTCCAGCCATCGGTAAAAATAACCGTGGCATGACGGCCATCTGTCTTAAGATCACGGCGTAATGTTGTGATTTCAAATGTTTTTTTATTAATTATGGCGGTCACGGTTCCATGATCAATTCCGGTTGGAATGACCTTAAAACCCCGCTTTTCAAACCGGGTCATGACCTCCTGCGGCAATAGCGGCGTGGCAATGTCAATATCATCTACAATCCTGTTCATAAGCGTATTCCGGACGCAACCCCCGACAAAAAGCGCCTGCGGCAGCGCGTTCGCGCTCTCCTCGTTCAGAATATCCATCACCGCCACACTTTCCGGCGCAACCATCCAGGGCGGGGGGGGGATTTTATGAACTGCTTTCATGACCATGCCCCATATTCGCACAGGTCAGGAAAGCAAAAAACATAAAAAATTGGATTTCACCTTGCCAGGCCCTTTATTTTCCAATAAACATGAGGTAATCAATAAAAAAGAATAGGGAGTCACGAAATCATGGGAAATTCCAATGAAATTCTTTCGGAAAAGCTAGCCTTATCCGAAGAAGACGAACAGTATATCAGTGACACTGCTGCAACACTTCAGGAAGCAAAAAAAGAAATCGGACGTGCCGTCCTTGGACAGGACGACCTTATCGAAAATACCCTTATTGCCCTTTTATGTGCAGGACATATTCTTCTTGAAGGGCCGCCGGGAACAGCAAAAACTGTTCTTGCCAGTTCTGTTGCGAAAGTTCTGGGACTGTCGGAAAATCGTGTTCAGGGAACGCCTGATCTGATGCCGTCCGATATTATCGGGACGGAAATCATGGAAAAATCCAGCCCGGACTCTCCTTATACATACCGTTTTGAAAAAGGACCTATCTTCACAAATGTTCTTCTCTTCGACGAAGGAAATAGAGCCTCATCACGGGTTCAGTCCGCAACGCTCCAGAGCATGCAGGAGAAGAAAGTCACAATCGGGGGGAAAGGCTACCCTCTTCCTGAAGTCTTTTTTATGATTCTGACACAGAACCCGCTTGATCATGAAGGAACAAACCCCCTTCCCGAAGCACAAAAAGACCGTTTCATCATGCAATATGATCTCACCTTCCCTGATAGAGAAACAGAAGGGGTTATTGGCCTTAAAACCACGACAACACAATATAATCTCGCCGCCATCCGGGATGAGAATCAAAAACTGGAACCGCCGGAAAACATGATTATCAAACCCAAGGATTTAAAGTCTGTCCTGAATGAAGATAAAATCATAAGAATTCAACATCTGGTACGAAAACTTCCTATTGGACAGAAAGTTTATGATGCCATTCTCGATATTGTCAGAAATGCACGACCAGACTTTGAAAATAACGATAAAAATAATGCTCTCGCACATACATTCAATGTTGCGGATCTCGGTTTTAAAAACGCACATTCATACATACAGGAAGGGGCGGGAACCAGAGCGATACAGGCTCTCATGCTGGCAACAAGAGCACGCGCACTGATCAATAACCGCATTACACCAACAATAGATGATGTTCTGGCGCTGGCTGACCCTGTATTACGGCACAGGATTAAGCCATCAATCATGGCTCAGGGCAATAAAATTGAAGCACCGGAAATTATCAGGGCTTTAACCATGCCTTACCGCCTGCGCCCCTGATTTTATTCGGGGGTATCCTCAAGCTTTTCCTTCACTCTGCGTCTGTTCGTGCTATTTTCTAATGAGGGCATAAAACAGCAACAAGGAGCAGCAGCGTGAACGGGGCAATAAAACCGGACGATATCGAAGACAGACTGGCAAAAACAGCGATCAAACTCGCCAGGGCACGCGCCGAAGTCGGCAAGATTATTTTCGGACAGGATGACGTGGTAGACCGGATTTTCATGACCCTGCTTTCCGGCGGACATGTCCTGTTGATCGGTGTTCCGGGGATTGCCAAAACCCTGATGGTGGAAACAATTTCAAAAGTCATGGGGCTGAGCACAGCGCGAATTCAATGTACGCCAGATCTTATGCCTGCCGATATTCTCGGCTCCGAAGTTCTGGAAGAAGACGACAAGGGCAGACGCTCCTTCCGCTTTATTAAAGGGCCTATCTTCAGCCAGTTTCTTATGGCCGACGAAATCAACCGCGCCAGTCCGCGCACACAGTCCGCCCTGCTGCAGGCCATGCAGGAACATCATGTCAGCGTCAGCGGCCAACCTCATGACCTTCCCAAGCCTTTCCATGTTCTGGCAACCCAGAATCCGATAGAGCAGGAAGGAACATATGCCCTGCCCGAGGCGCAGCTTGACCGGTTTCTGATGCAGATTGATGTCGATTACCCCGATGAAAAAGCGGAACGGCAGATCATCCTTGCCACGACTTCCAGCCAGAGAGAAAAAGTGGCTGCCGTGATGAAAACGAATGATTTACTGGATGTACAATCCCTTGTCCGCGATATGCCCATCGGAGAAAGCGTTGTCGATGCCATTCTGAAACTGGTACGCCGCGCCCGCCCCGGCGCAGAAGCCACGGAGAGCGTTAATAAATATGTCTCATGGCCGCCCGGCCCCCGTGCGTCTCAGGCACTGATGCTGGCCACACGGGCAAAAGCTCTGCTCGAAGGCCGGAATGCCCCTTCTGTGGAGGATGTTCTGGCGCTGGCCGAGCCCGTGCTCAAACACCGGATGGCGCTCAATTATCAGGCACGTGCCAATGGTGTGACGCTTCGTGACATTATTCATGAGTTAACAAGCGATCTGTAATCTATGAAAAATATAAAACCCCTTTCATTCCTGAATGTCCGGCATAAAGCAGAAGAATCATCTGCCGGGTTACCGGGACTGATTTCTGTTGCAGAAAAGGCGGCGACAAATATTCTTTCCGGCGAACATCACCAGCACAAACCCGGTATGGGAGAAAAATTCTGGCAATATCGGGATTATGATATTTCCGACAGACCGCAGGATATCGACTGGCGGCAATCTGCCAAAGGCGACCGTTTGTTTGTACGCGAAAAAGAATGGCAAACAACCCAGACCGCCCTGCTCTGGTGTCAGCATAATGAAAATATGAATTACCATTCACAGGATAAACTCCCGAAAAAACAGGAAACTGCCATTATTCTTACGCTGGCACTCGGAATTTTACTAACCCGCGCCGGAGAACAGATTGCCCCGCTGGATGGCGCGGCACTGGCAGGGCGCAGTGAGCTGTCTCTTCAGAAACTGGGAGAACATATTCTGGAAGATCCCACTGATTCCCTCCCCACAGGCCACTTGCGCAAAATCCCTAAACGCAGCAGCCTGTTCCTGATAGGAGATTTCCTCGCGCCACTTGAAGACATTGAAGCCTGCTTCGCCCGACTTGCCGCCGCATCAGAAAATGCAATGGTTGTACAAATCCTTGACCCTGCCGAACTAACGCTTCCTTTTTCAGGACGTATTATCTTCGAGCAAAGTGACAATAAAGCTAAATATCCTGTTGAAAATGCAGAAACAATCAGAACTGCTTATCAGGAAAAATTAAGGCGGCATTTAGATGCTATCAAAGATCTATGCCACAAATATCGCTGGAACTGGCTGCTGCATACAACGGATGAAGACAGCCGCAAAACCCTTTTTGATGCATGGATGATGATGACCCCCGATTCGATCCATGGCAGAGGGGAAATCCTATGACATTCACAACCGCCTTTGGCATTATTGCCTTTCTCAATCCGTGGGTTCTTGCCGGTCTAGTCTTTTTGCCTGCCCTCTGGTTTCTGCTACGGGTCACACCGCCTGCGCCCCATCTGGTCGTCTTTCCGGCAGCAAGATTTGTAGCCGGACTCATTCCTGAAGAAAGTACGACCAGCCGTACCCCGTGGTGGATTCTGCTTCTGCGACTTATCATACTGGCGCTTGTCATTCTCGCCCTTGCCCGCCCTGTTCTCAATCCGGTGGCAACCCTGCCGGGAGGAAACCCTATCCGCATTATCATGGATAATGGCTGGGCTTCGGCGCAATCATGGAATTTACAGATGGAAGAGGCTAAACGTCTGCTCAGCAGTGCCGGACACGATAAAAGAGATATTTATATCCTGACGACCGCGCCGGAGCCCGGCTCTGAAAACCCTGCTTCCCACGGCCCCCTGACACAGGCGCAGGCCGACTCCATTCTGCGCGGCCTTACCCCCCATCCATGGCCAGCAGATTATAAAGCGACCCTGAAACTGGCGCAGGAACAGACCCCCGATAAAAAACTTCAGAGCTACTGGCTGTCACACGGTCTTAAAGAAGGCAGCAATGAATTGTTTGAAACTCTGCAGGCTCAGGGAAGTCTTGATTATTTCCGACCCGGGTACAGCCAGCTTCCCCTGCTGCTGCGTCCTGCAACAAAAATAACACAAAAACTTTCCGTGCTGGTTAGTGCTCCCAAGGAATTACCTTCTGGAACACCTGTCACAGTCAACGCGCTCGGAATGGATGGCCGTATTCTTGGATCACAAAGCGCCACCCTTAACCCCCGCGAAAAATCAGCAGAAATCACTATTGATATTCCCGATTCCGTCCGCAATCAGGTGCAGCAGATCCAGCTATCCGGACGCAAAGGCGCAGGCGCCGTTTTACTACTTGATGACCAGTTTAAAAGACGCGATGTCGGAATTGCCACAGCAAATGGAAACTCGGAGGTCGCGCCATTGATTGAAGAAGAATATTATCTCAAACGGGCGCTGGAACCTTATGCCAACCTCTCTTTTGGCACGATCCAGAAACTTATAAATGAAAAGCCTGCGGTTATTATTCTTCCCAATATTGGGGCGATGCCGCCAGAAGAACTCAATATTCTGGAAAAATGGGTTAAAAAAGGAGGGTTACTCTTACGTTTTGCCGGCCCCAACATGACTCAGGGAGACAACTTTCTTGTCCCCGTGCCGCTGCTCAAAGGTGACCGCGCTCTGGGCGGTGCCCTGACATGGGATAAACCTGTCAGGCTTGCCCCTTTCTCCGGAAGCAGTCCCTTTTACGGCCTTACGCTTCCTGAAGATATTACAGTCAAACAGCAGCTTCTGGCCGAACCCGTACAAGGTCTGGTAGAAAAAACATGGGCCTCTCTCGAAGACGGCACGCCCTTAATTACAGCAGACTATCTGGAAAACGGGCTGATTGTCCTCATTCACACAACCGCTACACCCTCCTGGTCTGACTTATCACTCTCCGGTCTTTATATCCAGATTTTGCGCCGGATTATCAATCTCGCCGGAAGCAGTGCGCCTGCCACTTCCGTCAGCGGAACGTTGCAACCGCTTGTTATTCTTGATGGCTTCGGAGCCGCCGGACAACCGAAAGGCTCTGTCCAGCCTATCCCCAGCAGCGACTTTGATAGTCTCATTCCTGACTCTTCCCGCCCTCCCGGGCTGTATGGCAGAAGCGGCTATCAAAAGTCCTTGAATATCGGTGACCGTATTGGCGTACCGGAACTGTTTTCATCCCTCCCCGCCGGCGTGGCCACAGGACATTATGGCGGCCAGAATGAAAATAATCTGATGCCGTGGATTTTGGCGCTGGCCTTCTTTTTCTTTATGCTGGACTGGCTGATTATGGTGCTGATGCAGATCAACTGGCGTATTTTCCGTCCGGCTGTTCTCCTATATCTGATTTTCCTGAGCTTTTCTGGCACGGCATCTGCACAGACAGAGGCGCAAATGATCGAATATGCCGACAATATTCATCTGGCCTATATTAAAACAGGCAATATTGCCCTTGACCAGACTGCGCAGGAAGGTTTGAAAGCTTTAAGCCAGACACTCACCAATCGTACCTCGGTAGAGCCTTCGGAAGTGATTGCTCTTGATCCCGAGCAGGAACTGTCATTTTTTCCTCTTATATACTGGCCTGTGGCACAGGAACAAAAACCTCTCTCTACAAAGGCGCTGCAAAATATCCAGTATTATATTGACCATGGCGGCACGATTTTATTCGATACCCGCGATTATATTTCCTCTGCCAATAGCGGCTATAGTCAAGGCGGGCGCAATGCCGAAAAATTGCGCGCCCTGATTGGCAGCCTGAATATTCCGCCACTCACAAAAATCAGTGACGATCATGTTCTGACAAAAACATTCTATCTCCTGAACGGTTTCCCCGGACGTTATAATGGTGACTCTCTCTGGGTTGAAGAACAGGGCGCGATTGGCCGCGATGGTGTTTCCTCCGTGATTATCGGCAGCAATGACTGGGCATCGGCCTGGGCCGCATCCTCCAGTACAGGCGCACGGCAGGAAGAAGAATCCTTGCGCTTCGGGGTTAATCTTGTCCTTTATGCCCTGACCGGAAACTATAAAACAGATCAGGTACACCTGCCGCATATACTGGAAAGGCTTGGCAAATGAATTCCGCCCTTAGTCTCCATTTTGCGCCCCTTGTGCCCGACCTTCTGCTTTATATAATGGCGGCTCTGGTTGCGCTGGCGCTACTCTTATCCGTTTTCTATTTTAAACGCGGTATACTCTGGCGCTTTTTATGCGCTGCCGGATTTATGCTGGTTCTTCTCAATCCGTCTTTTATTGAAGAAAACCGTCAGCCCGTGAATGATGTTGTTGCTCTTGTCGTTGATCGCTCCCCGAGCCAGAAAGAAGGATTACGTACAGCACGTACAGAGGAGGCTCTTGCCTCTCTTACACAGCAGATCGGGCAAATATCCGGTCTGGAAGCCAGAACAGTTGAATCTCCTGTCCCCTCGGAAGGCATTGTCAATGAAACCCGTCTGTTCAGTGCGCTGGATCAAAATCTGGCCGATATCCCGCCCAATCGCCGTGCAGGCGCGATTTTCATTACCGACGGACAAGTCCATGACGTTCCGGTAAACCCGGAAAAATTCAAGGAATATGGCTCTGTTCATGCCCTTCTAACCGGAAGCAGGAACGAGCGTGACCGCCAGATTATCATCCTTGAAGCACCCGCCTATGGCATTGTCGGCCAGACTGTCACCATCCGTTACCGTATTGAGGATACAGAGAATGTCAGGGAAGAATTTGCAACGGCTCTGACGCGGGTCAACAATGAAGCGCCGCAAATGGATCTGGTTCCTGTTGGTGAAGAACGCAGCCTGAATGTCACAATATCCCATGCCGGACAGAATATTGTCGATATAGAAGCCTCTCCCCTTGACGATGAAATTACACTTGCCAATAATCGTGTCCCGATTATCATTAATGGTGTCCGCGACCGCCTGCGCGTCCTTCTGGTATCCGGACAGCCCCATGCCGGCGGACGGACATGGCGAAACCTCCTTACGGCTGACCCCGGTGTTGATCTTGTTCATTTTACAATTCTGCGAGAGCCGTCCAAACTTGATGCCACGCCGCAAAACGAGCTGGCTCTTATCGCTTTTCCGTTCAGGGAGTTATTTGAAGTTAAACTCTATGACTTTGACCTGATTATTTTTGACCGCTATCGCCTCAACCGGATTCTGCCCAATTACTATTTCGCCAATATTGCAAAATATGTAAAAGAAGGCGGTGCCTTGCTCGAAGCCAGCGGCCCCTCCTTTGCCTCCGAAGATTCAATCTATACAACAGCGCTTCAGGAAATTTTACCCGCTGCACCCACAGGGGAGATTTTCTCGCAATCCTTTAAACCGGAAATAACCGAAACAGGTTTACGTCATCCCGTCACACAGGACATGACATGGAATCCGCAGGAAGACGGCACCGCAGGCTGGGGCTCATGGCTGCGCCACATCGCCGTACGTCCTCTTCGGGGCGATATTTTAATGACAGGAGCAGAAAAACAGCCGCTTCTCATTCTTGACCATGTCGGAGAAGGCCGTGTTGCCCAGCTTTCCAGTGACCAGATCTGGCTCTGGTCACGCGGTTTTGAGGGCGGCGGCCCGCAGGCTGAACTGTTGCGCCGATTGGCACACTGGCTGATGAAGGAGCCTGAACTTGAGGAAAACGCCCTTGATATTCGTACAGACGGCGAGACCCTGACCATCACACGGCGCTCGTTACAGGATATCCCCCTGACGGCGATATTAACATTACCGGACGGTAGTGACAAAACAATAGAGCTTTTTCCCAATGGTCATGGCGCACTCGAAGCAAAGATTCAGGGCGAAGCACCGGGTGTTTACAGCATTGATGATGGACAACAAAAACGCTTTGCCATTATTGGTGCGCTTAATCCACCGGAACTACGCGGCGTTATAACCACCGCCGATATTCTCAAGCCTGCCACCACAGCGACAAAAGGCGGAATCTACTGGCTAGAAGACAAGGGAACTCCGGACATCCGTCTGGTTCCTTCTGGCCGTGACTCTTCAGGCATCGGCTGGCTGGGTCTGCGCAAGAATAACAGCTATACCATTACCGGCGTCAAAGATAATCCGTTCCTGCCCTCCTGGATTTATGCGCTGGCTCTTTTGTCTCTGCTCCTCGCTGCCTGGTGGTTTGAAGGACGCAGCAGACAAAATATCT
>PFTR01000021.1:21787-21950 GCA_002789675.1 Alphaproteobacteria bacterium CG_4_9_14_3_um_filter_47_13
GTAAAGGTTTGCGCAAAACGGCCTTGATATTAGGGTTTTCAATAGAAATAGGTTTAAGACGTCTATTGCTATAACCAGAGACAATATAGCCTACGTCACATAAAATGATTCAATTTTGAAGAGGTCTTGGATAGAGCACATAAGCTGTTTTCTTATGGATTTG
>PFTR01000159.1 GCA_002789675.1 Alphaproteobacteria bacterium CG_4_9_14_3_um_filter_47_13
TTTTAATGTCAGAATTCCACCTTAGCAACATGTCCGATTTTCTGGGACCACCTCTATGCTATCCATTTAGCAACGGCGGCCATTCATAACGCTGATGAATTCCACACTAGGGACGCAAAAAGCAAGGGTTCAAAAGTGCCGCTTATTGGGTTGTACGAGAAAAGTGGAGATTCTAAGCTGTGCGGACGCTATGATCTTGTGATTAAATCGCCAGAAGCCGATCAGGGAGCCTTAGATTTAAATGGAACAGAATAAAAAACAAGCGCAAACTGATAAATTCAAAAAACTAGCGAAAGAGCTAGACTGTGAAACGGATGAAAAGGCTTTTGAATAAAAGCTGAAAAGCATCGTGAAACCAAAGGGAAAAACCGAAAAATAAGGGCTTTTTTATTTATCTGCTAGTTTGGTTCGTAAAGCATATGATTGGGATCATATTCCTATAACTCTAACTAACTATCAAGAAAAATATTGAATCATTTCTCTTCTTGGCATTTCTTTGTAGTTGCCGTTAGTATGGGGTAAAGGAAAGGCCTGTCATGAAAATTCTGGAATCCTATCGGCGGCGCATTGATGCGCTTGACGATCAAATTATTGATCTGCTTGCAAAGCGGACGAACATTGTCCGCGAGGTCGGGCATCTTAAATTCGAGCATGACATTCCGGCAATTTTGCAGGATCGGATTGAGGAAGTACGGGAACGGGCGGCCGGGCGGGCGGCAACACAGGATTTCAACCCCGATATCACCCGCCAGCTTTACAATATCCTGATTAAATATAGCTGCGATATAGAAGAAGAGATCAGAGATCATCTTCTTGCATCGAACACAGAAGCCGCAGGCCGTCCATGACTGATCCCGTCTCCGCAGCACCGGAACACAGCGAAACCGGGCCACAGGGAGAAATGCTGGAGGCGCGGCGGATTGCCCTGCATATGCTTGGCGATGTACTGGATCGTAAACAGCCTTTTGATCTGGCGCTTGATACCGACAGGGATTTTCTGGCTTTATCAGGTCGTGACAAGGCCTTTGCCCGTATGATTATGGCCACGACACTGCGCCGTCTGGGGCAGCTTGACCATGTCATCGCCAAAGCTTCCAACCACGAAGAAACCCCGAAGCCGCCCGTCCTTTATAATCTTTTACGCATGGCCGCCGCACAGATTGCGTTTATGAATGTTCCTGATTACGCCGTTGTTGATACGGCTGTGCAGCTTGCCGAAGAATGCGGCCTGAGCCGTCAGAAAGGATTTGTGAATGCGGTTCTGCGCCGTGTCAGTGAAAACCGGCAGGACTGGATCGGGAAACAGGATGCCGCACGGATGAACACGCCGGAATGGCTGATGAAACTCTGGATTGCCGATTACGGATTGCGCACGGCGGCAGAAATTGCGCAGGCCAGTTTATCCGAAGCGCCGCTTGATATCTCCCTGAAAGACCCGCATATGATGAAGCATTGGGCAGAAGAGCTGCAGGCCGCCATTCTTCCCACAGGGTCGCTACGACTGGCAAGTGGCGGCATGGTGCAGAAACTCCCCGGTTTTGATGATGGCATGTGGTGGGTGCAGGATGCTGCGGCCTCCCTTCCTGCGCAGTTATTTGGCGACCTCACCGGACGCAGGGTGCTTGACATGTGTGCGGCGCCCGGCGGAAAAACCGCGCAGCTTTTAACCCTTGGCGCGGACGTCACAGCGCTTGACCGCTCGACAAAAAGGCTGCGCCGTCTACAGGAAAATCTGCGCCGTCTCCGGCTGGAGGATCATATTTCGATCGAGGCTGCCGATGCGGCTTCCTATCATCCGGCAGAAAAATTTGACTATATTCTTCTGGATGCGCCCTGTACCGCCACAGGGACAATACGCCGCCATCCTGATGTGCCGCATTTAAAAACGCTGCAGGATATGCAGGCTCTGTGTGAAGTGCAAAAGCGGCTGCTCGAAAATGCCGCAGATATTCTGGCTTCCGGCGGCATTCTGATTTATTGCACATGTTCCCTGCAAAAAGCCGAAGGAGAGCAGCAGATTGAAAGCTTTCTTGCCACACGCCCCGACATGCGCCGCCTGCCTGTTTCGACTGCCGAAATCGGCGGTATGGAAGCCCTCATAACAGCCGAAGGCGATATCCGTGTTTTGCCCTTCCATCTGGCCGTGCATGGCGGAATGGACGGCTTTTATGTGGCGCGGCTACAGAAAACCCAAGTCTGATTATACTTGCCTTGTCCGCTGCGACTCTTTTATAGTTACGAAATAACTTCGAACAAGGATCTGACACATGTGGCTTAATCTTTTTCCTAAAGTTATAAAATGGTGTTTTTCAACATTGTTCCTGATGCTGGGCATCCTCTTTCTTGCGATGACCAAAGAAGGCGGCACGCCCGGCCCTATTATTCTAGCGCTTTTCAGCTTTGGCGCGGTGTACTGGATGTATAAATCTGTTTCGGACATTCCCAAACAGGTTGCGTTTGCCACCGTTGCTATTTATGGCGCCGGCGCCGCAGCAGCAATGTATATTCCGCTTGACCATTTCCCGCTCAACACCAATTTCTTTATTGCATGGTTATGCTGGAGTTTAATGATCGGGACACCTGTCATTGCTTTTGTCTATCATAAATACGACTAGACCTCGGGAATGGTTGACGCTCTGAAAAAAAAAGATGATCTTTTGCGCTAATAACGCTATAATCACAGCATTGTATTCTCTTATCCTCTCTGACAGGCCATTATGATATCTCTTGAAAATCTTAAATATGTGGCGATAGCCAGCCTTTTTGTCTTTTCGACAGGAATGTTTTCTCTAGCCTCACGAGCGCAGGAAAGTTCCCTGCTTCCTGCCACAACCCTGTCCGTTGATGCCGCACTGTCAATGCAGGAAGAAACGCACCCCCCCTTACGTCTGACTCCGGATATCTCCCGGATCCTGACCATAGACGAGCCTGTAGAACGTGTCATCATTGGTAATGACACTCATATGAATATTCTGATGGATACGGCAACAAGACTTATTATCGTTCCCCGCAACCCGGGCGCGACACATTTTACCCTCCTCGGCACCAAGGGAAAGATAATCATGCAGCGTCATGTTATTATTGCCAGTCCACAGGAGAAATATATAAGAATTCGCCGCCCCTGCCCGCCCGGAAGTGATGGCTGCCAATCTGTCAGAATGTTTTACTGCCCGGGTATGTGCCATGAAATTTCAATGAGCGGAAGCGGAAGTAGCGGCAACACGGGAACAACAGGAATTATCACAAGTGGCAATAATAATGAAAATGATAATAGTACAGAATCCGGTTCCGACAACGGTTTCGATGAGTCAGCAGGAGATCAGTAATAATGTGGTACACGAAAAAACTTTTAACCGCTATTCTTGCCGGAGGACTTCTGGTATCCCTCGCGGGCTGTGCCAGCACCACAACAGGGCAAAGCAGCCGCGAGGATAAAATTGATTCTGTCATGGCAAAGGCGGCAGCCGACGCAAAAGGCAAAGGCAATGCCGGTCAATCGCTCAGCTATCTGGAGCAAATTTACAAAAGAAACAGC
The DNA here is from genome assembly GCA_002789675.1 of Alphaproteobacteria bacterium CG_4_9_14_3_um_filter_47_13. Taxonomy (GTDB): domain Bacteria; phylum Pseudomonadota; class Alphaproteobacteria; order Micavibrionales; family Micavibrionaceae; genus UM-FILTER-47-13. Next base: position 3,536 of record PFTR01000159.1, read on the forward strand.
AGTGATCCTTCTGCCGCGCAAAATTATGCCCATGCCCTGCGCGAAGAAGGTTTTTTCAGCCGCGCCTCTTTAATCCTCAAGCCCTTTGCGACACAGGACAATGTCAAGGACGCAGGGCTTCTTATTGAATACGCCTCTATTCAGACATCCATGGGAAACCACGTTGATGCCGAGCAAACGGCACGTAAGGCTGTGCTTCTTGATCCGACATCCGGTCGCGCCTATCATCTTCTCGGTATTGCCCTTGACGCGCAGGGACACCACGAACAGGCTCAGACTGCTTTTGAAAAGGGTCTTGAACACTGGGAAGGCGATCCCAGTGCCCTTCTGAATAATATGGGGCTCAATCTTGCCGCGCAGGGTTTTCTCGACGAGGCGATAGAAACCTTGCGTAAAGCGCTGGATACGGCGCCGAACCGCATGGAAATCGAGCGGAATCTGCGTATTATTTCCGCCTTGCAATACCAGCCTCCCAAAGAAGGGACAAGACTTGTTCCTAAACCGCCAAGGAAGCCAGAGTCCGAAGATAAAAGACAAGCCAAAATTCTGAAGAATGAACTCGATTCAAATGATGGCACATCAGAAAGCACCAAAGAATAGTCGCTTTTTATCTTCTATGAAGGTGTCGCTTGCAAATGGATAGGAATTTCCCTTATAAAGAGCCTATGAACTGGAAAGTAGCCGCTTTATATTATTTTACAGCTTTGGACGATCTGCCTGCCCTGCAGCGCAAGACCAAAGAATTTTGTCTTGCGCATGATATTTGCGGCACCATTCTGATTGCGCCGGAAGGCATTAACGGCACCATTGCCGGATCAGAAGACAATCTTGATAAAACCATGATTTTTCTTGATACGCATTTTGGTATTATGAAAGGCGAAGTCAAGTTTTCTACGGCGTGCGAGAAACCTTTCTCTCGCCTGAAAGTGCGCCTTAAAAAAGAAATTGTCACCCTCCGCGCTCCCGAAGCCGATCCGACAAAGCGCGTGGGAACTTATGTCACGCCTTCCCGGTGGAATGAGTTACTTACTGATCCTGATATGATCGTTATTGATACCCGCAATATTTACGAAACAAAAATCGGAATGTTCAAAGGGGCTCTTGATCCGAAAACAAGAAATTTTACCGAATTCAAGGACTTCGTCCAGACAACGCTTGATCCGGCCAAAAACAAAAAGATTGCCATGTATTGTACCGGCGGCATTCGCTGCGAAAAAGCTTCGAGTTATATGAAGGCACACGGCTTTGAAGACGTCTATCACCTGAAAGGCGGTATCCTGAAATATCTGGAAACCATTCCGGCAGATAAAAGCCAGTGGGAAGGAAGCTGCTTTGTCTTTGACAAGCGCATTGGTGTTGATCACGGCTTGCAAGAAAGTGCCTATAAAATGTGTTTTGGTTGCCGCGAGCCATTAGAGCCGGAAGATATCAAACATCAGGCCTATGAACCGGGCGTTTCCTGCCCGCATTGTATTGATCGTCTGACACCTGAACGCGCCGAAGGGCTACGGATGCGACAGAAACAAATCGCGCAGCAAAAGAGCCAGTGACATCCCCTCCCCCGCTTCCTGTTCTGTATTCCTTTCGCCGCTGTCCTTACGCCATGCGGGCACGAATGGCATTGGTGCAAGCCAGACAAAATGTAGAGTTGCGCGAGATTGCGCTTAAAAACAAACCCGCCGCAATGCTTGAAGCCTCCCCCAAAGGCACGGTTCCTGTACTGGTATTGCCGGATGGGACGGTTCTTGAAGAAAGCCTTGAGATTATGAATTGGGCATTGAGCCGCCATGACCCTGACGGCTGGTTAAAGGCCGATCCGGTAGAATCTGCTTTTTTAATCCAGCGCAATGACGGTGTTTTCAAACAAGCTCTTGATCGTTATAAATACCCTGATCGTCTCCCCGAAGCAGATTCGGCAACGGCAAGGCATATCTGCGAAGATATTTTAAAAGATCTGGAAAGACGCC
>PFTR01000142.1 GCA_002789675.1 Alphaproteobacteria bacterium CG_4_9_14_3_um_filter_47_13
TCAACCTGCTGACGGATACCGGGCTGTGCATTATCGGCTCCGGCCTGTTGCAGTAAAGCTGATTCGCCATCTTCCGGTGTCTTGCGGGAAGATTGTTGTGAGTCATTGCCGAATAGAGCCATTTGCGCCTGTTTTCCCGGTTCTGCTTCCTGAGGCCGTGCCATACCCGGACGGGGCGGACGAAGGGCATAATCGGGCGGCATTTCCAGCGGAGCGCGTTTGACAATCGCATATTCATCCGGCGCACTGCGTGTCAGACCAAGCTGTTCCTTGGCATTGCTGCAAGCAGCAAGACCGGAGAGACAGGCCAGAATCGCAATAAATCCTACTTTTTTATACATGGGGAATCGTACCTTTCCGTTTCGCTTCCAAGAATATACTATCGAAAAGGATGAAAGCAATGCCCAAAACAATTGCCGAATCCGCGATATTAAAAGCGGGGTAATGCCAGCCAAAAGCATGGAAGTCCAGAAAATCAACGACGGCGCCGTAGCGGATACGGTCAATAATATTGCCCATCGCGCCCGCAATAATGGCGCAGGCCGCAAGAGTCAGATATTTATCCTGTATTTTCATCAGCCATATAACAAGGCCGCCGACAATCAACAGGGAAATAACGCTCAAAATCAGAGCGCCAGAAGCGCCGCCATCATTAAAAAGACCAAAACTGATCCCGCGATTCCACACCAGAACAAGGTTGAAAAACGGCAGCACAGCAATATTTTTTTCTGCAACAAGCTCCAGAACCAGCATTTTTGTGATCTGATCGAGAATAAAAATTATCAATCCTGTGAAGAGAGCAAATTTGTTCATGCCGCTTTTCTATTTTTCTGATACCAGTCAACAGCCTCCGCGCAACGATTGCAGAGATTTTCCTTTTGCGTCCCCACTTCCGGTAATATTTTCCAGCAACGGCTACATTTTGAACCTTCCGCTTCTTCGGTTGTCCATGAAAGACTTCCCTCAGGATTATTATAATCCATGGATTGATCCGAAACGATAAACAGTTCTGCCCAATCTACGTTTTTAAAACGGGATTCATATTCTTTACTAAAATTTCCGACAATTCTGGCCTCCAGGGAAGATCTGATACGTTTATTCTGTCTCATATTTTCAAGTTGTTCAAAAACCCGACGACGGAAAAAAGAAATTTTTTCCCATTTTTCAACAAGCCCTTCATTCTGCCATACTTCGGGCACAGTCGGAAACTCCCGTAGATGAACGCTTTCCGTATCTTCAAAAACATTTTTGGGGCGATGCTCCCACGCTTCTTCCGTGGTAAAGGCCAGAAGAGGCGCAAGCCACGCACTCAGACAACAGAATATTTCCGCCATAACACTACGGCAGGCACGGCGCTCGAAACTGTCCGGACGGTCGCAATAAAGACGGTCTTTGCGGATATCAAAATAAAAGGCCGACAGATCATCATTGCAGAAATCATGAAGAATTTTGGTCAGTTTCGAAAACTCGTAATTTTCAATACATGTCCGGATTGTCTGGTCCATTTTATAAAGCCTGTGCAACGTAAACTGCTCCAGCTCCGGCATCTCCTTATAATCTTCCGGTTTGATTTTTTCCGCTTCGGTAAAGCCTTCCAAAGCGCCCAGTAAAAAGCGCAGTGTATTCCGGATCCGGCGGTAAAGATCGGAGGTCTGCTTCAGCGAGTCCTTGCCGATGCGCAAATCTTCCGAATAATCTGATGTCATCACCCATAGACGCAAAATATCTGCGCCATATTCTTCCATCAGTTTCAGCGGATCAACAACATTGCCCGCCGATTTGGACATTTTATAACCCTTGTCATCAAGAATAAAACCGTGAGTTAGCACGGCTTTATAGGGGGCATGACCCGTTGTTCCGCAGCTCTCCAGCAGCGAGGAATGGAACCAGCCGCGATGCTGGTCAGAACCTTCCAGATAAAGATCGGCCTGCGTGACCCCGTCAAAAACCGGCCAGCGCTGCGTATCGCCCAGCACAAAGGCGTGGGTTGCCCCCGATTCAAACCAGACATCGACAATGTCAAAAATCTGCTCGTAATCATCAGCATTATATTTTTCGCCCAGAAAATCCGAAGCCGGACGTGACCACCATGAATCGCTGCCTTCATCCTCGAAAATTGTCCCAATCCGATCAAAAACATCAGAATCTTTAAGAATTTCCTTACTGTCTTTATGCACAAAAAGCGCAATCGGCACGCCCCATGCCCTCTGGCGCGAAATACACCAGTCGGGGCGATTTTCAATCATCGCCGAAATCCGTGCCTGTCCTTTGGCAGGAATCCAGTCTGTTTTCTTGATGGCGTTTAGTGCTTTTCTTCGTAAGTTTTTTTCTAAAACCCCAGGTTCAGTATCTGTAATCGGTTTTAGAACCTCGGCAACATTCATACCAATAAACCATTGCGGGGTCGTGCGGAAAATCACCGGCGCTTTCGACCTCCATGAATGCGGATATTCATGACGCAGCGATCCTTTTGCCAGCAATGCTCCTGCTTCTTTTAATTCTTTTAGTACGGCAAAATTGCCGTCCCCCATTTCCCCTTTTTGCGTATAAACTTCCATCCCGGCAAAAAGCGGTACATGTTCCCGGAATTTTCCATCATCGGTGACATTATCGGTTATTTCAATCAAGTGTTCTTTATAGCTATCATCAAAAGGATCTTCTGGAAGCAAAGTTTCATTGTATTCATTAACAAGCATAAAATCGTCCAGCCCATGCCCCGGCGCGATATGGACAAATCCTGTTCCGGCCTCTTCGGTAACAAAATCACCTGCCAGTGCCGGAACATCAAAATCATAGCCTTGTCCGGCAAGCGGATGGGCACAGACGGTGCCTTCCAGTTCAGCCCCTGTCAAAGTTCCGATTTGTGTCCATTCCTCAATTCCGGCCTTTTCCTTCACGTTCCCGGCAAGCGATAAAGCAAGGACAAGCTTTTTATTCTCTCCTTTAATCTCGTAAACACCATAGGCAATATCCGCCCCATAGGCCACAGCACGGTTACTCGGCAGTGTCCATGGCGTTGTTGTCCAGATCACAATGGAGGCATCTTCCAGCAATTTGTTCTCTGTTTGTTTCACGTGAAACATAACCCATACTGTAATGGATTTATGTTCTTTATATTCGACTTCAGCCTCCGCCAGCGCGGTTTTTTCAACCGTTGACCACATCACGGGCTTTGCGCCACGATATAAAAGACCGTTTTGCGCGAATTTATGAATTTCGCGGGCAATTTTGCCCTCGGCAGCTTTGGTCATGGTCAGATAGGGCGTGTCCCAGTCACCATTCACGCCCAGACGCTGGAATTCCTGTGACTGGATATCGACCCAGCCCTGCGCAAACTCGCGGCATTCGGCACGGAAATCCAGTTTGTCAATTTCATCCTTGTTTTTGCCTTCGGCGCGGTATTTTTCCTCGATCTTCCATTCAATCGGCAGACCATGACAATCCCAGCCCGGCACATAGGGTGTGTTGTAGCCCAGCATGGAATAGGATCGAACCACCACATCTTTAAGAATTTTATTCAGCGCATGACCAATATGAATATGACCATTCGCATAAGGCGGACCATCATGCAAAATCCATTTCGGCCTGTCTTTATTCTGTGTTCGCAGCGCATCATACAGACCCATATCCCGCCATTTCTTCAGGATTTCAGGTTCCCTGACAGGAAGCGCACCGCGCATCGGAAAATCCGTTTTCGGCAGGAAAACAGTTTCTTTATAGGGATCATCTTTTTTATTATAATCAGTCATAACAGGCACTATTGCTGCAACGCCTTATAAAATCAAGAAAAAACAGCGCTCCGAATTCTCTGGTAGAGCATGCTATAATTTACGTTTTATGGTTAGAATTTTTCACAATCAAGAGGGGCATTCATAATTTCCGGCCAGACATTGACCCAGCCTGTTTCATGATCCACCCGTTTGACCATACTGGAACGGATGCAGGTTGAAGCGCCCGCCGTTGCCCGATAGCTGTCAAAAATGGCAGGTGTGACGACTTCGTCCCATTCCCCGATAAAATGATGTTGCGGGATATGAGCGATTTTTGCAGAAATATCAACAGGATTGAGAGAGTGTGGCATTTGCGATACTTCATGCATCCGGTTCAGCAGAACATGGTCCAGATTTCCGGCAACCGTCCGTAATGTGGCCACATCATCACGCTGCGCTGTCAGCAACGCCGCAATCGCGCCGCCGCCTGAAAATCCGACAAGGTTAAATCGGGTAATGCTATATTTACGCTTGATATTATCGAGCGCGGCACTCATGACATTGACCACTTCAGGAGAAAATCTGTCCGAAGTCCAGTATTTTAGATCGCAGGGCGACTCGACGGTCAAACCGCTATACTGGCAGGGACGCGCCAGATAAATAACATTGGGACTATTATCCCGGGACGCCAGATGCAGCGCGACAGGATTGCGCGGTGTCGGATCAAGCGACGGCCTGCTTTTACCAATCCAGGCCACGCCATCCCCTTCAATATAAACGGTTGCCTGCGCGCCCTTCTGGTGCACACGCTCATAGGCCGTTAACAGGAAAGGCTCTGTCCTGATTTCCCGATGCAACATAAAAGAGGGCGTTGCAATGCGTTTGGCTGTTTCCAGCCGTAATTCCTGTAAATCGAAATAACAGCCCGCCATTACCAAACCCGCGATCAAGAAAAAAACAGGAAATAATTTACGGGAGAAAGCTAATTTTAAATGTGTCATTGAATGCGCCTGATTGTGAATTAAAAATCTTTTCTATTATAGTCTTAACATGAGTTAGAGCGTAAATCATCTTCATTTACGCTCTCTCCCTATTTTATTTCCACAATCACCGGCGTATGGTCGGAGGCTTTTTCAAGGCCGCGTGGAATTGTATCAATCGTACAGGAAACCATTCGATCTGTGACATCGGGAGATAGCAGAAAATGGTCAATTCTGATTCCCCTGTTTTGCGGCCATGCGCCTGCCTGATAATCCCAGAAGCTGTATTGCTGTGCCTGTTTATTATAAATCCGGAAGGCATCCGTATAGCCCAGATTGAGGATGGAGCGCCATTTTTTGCGGGTTTCCAGACGAAATAGGGCATCCTCTTTCCAGACAACCGGATCATAACAATCAACCGATTCGGGAATAATATTAAAATCACCGCCAATGACGACAGGGATTTCATCCTCGCGCAATAATTTTAACCGCTCTTGCAAGCGGTCAAGCCAGGAGAGTTTATAAGAAAATTTGTCACTTTCGACCGGATTCCCGTTCGGGGCATAAATACCGATCACGCGCAGACCGTTAATGGTCGTTTCCAGATAGCGTGCCTGTTCATCCAGCGGATCGCCGGGCAGCCTCTCATATTCTATTTTTATGTCATGGCGCGCCAGCGTTGCCACGCCATTATAAGCCTTTTGCGGGAGTACGGCACTCTGATAACCAAGCGCCCTGAACTCTGCAGCGGGAAACTCCAGCCCTTTTAATTCCTGCAGCAGCAGAACATCCGGCTGATGCTGGCGCAGCCAGTTTCTGACATGCTCAAGACGCATTTTAATAGAGTTTATATTCCAGCTCGCAATCCGCATGATTGAAATTTCCTTTTCTTTTGAAACCGCTCTGCAAGGCAGAAACCGGTGAACAGCTTTTATTGTTGACGACCCTTCTTCCTCCCGTCAAAGGGCAAGTTTTTTCTGTCCACAATAGGCCTTTAACCCTGCTATAGCAAAAATCATTTTTTACGCTCTACAGCCATTTCTGCGCAGGCAGGAATCGTATCCGGCGCTAAATTTGCATTCGGGTTTGAATATGTGGTAATAATGGACTCATGTTCAAGATTGGTTCTGAATTTAATAGCAAATCACTTTTTTCTTTCCTGACACAGGAGAGCGGAAACGAGACGCAATCGGGAATGGAGTCCCTGACTCTGGAAAGACAGCCCGATGGTTTTAAAAAATTGGTTGAGAAGATAGAGGTTTTATCCCGTTCCGGATTAAAAGAAGATGTCCGTCAGGCACTGGATATGGTGCGTACGGCGCGGCAGGATCTTGATTTTGAGGATGCACGTGTACCAGTTCTGGAAAACTTGTCCGAAAAACTGGCTGATACCCTCCATCATAAAGAAACAATAAGCAACCCTTTCTTGCGGAGCGCCCTTCATCTAATATCACAGCCATTGGCTGTTATGATGCCTTCCGTGCCAAAGACAGCCTTAACAATGGCTCCCGCAGCGCCCGTTTAGATTCAAAACATTATCTTATAAAAACATCTTTTCGCTGCGTACGCATCGTGATAGACAAACGGCATGAGCGATATAGATTGCATAAATAAAGAATTTAAAGAATCAGGCGTCAGGGATTTCTTTGCCCTGTTAAAGCCACGCGTCATGAGTCTCGTTGTTTTTAGTGGCTTTGCCGGCATGTGGGTTGCCCCGGGGTTTTCGGCAACACATCCCTTTCTGATTGCTGTGGCGGTTCTGGCGCTTGCTATCGGTGCAGGCGCGGCAGGTGCTGCCAATATGTGGTATGAGCGTGATATTGACGCGATTATGAAACGCACCAGTGCCCGTCCTCTCCCGCAGGGTCGCATGGTCGCCAGCGAAGCGCTGGGTTTTGCCGTAACATTGTCTATTCTTTCGGTTTTAACGATGGGGGTAGCGCTGAACTGGCTGGCTGCGGGGCTTCTGGCTGTAGCCAATTTATTTTATGTCTTTGTCTATACAATCTGGCTGAAAAGGAGAACACCGCAGAATATTGTAATTGGCGGCGCGGCAGGAGCGTTTCCGCCGATGATCGGCTGGGCAGCAGTTACAGGGGATGTAACATTATTTCCTGTGATTATGTTTGCGCTTATTTTCTTCTGGACCCCCCCTCATTTCTGGGCGCTCTCGCTTTTTGCCAATGCGGACTACAAACGTGCGAATATTCCCATGCTTCCTGTTGTGGCCGGAGAACGTACAACCAAAATCCAGATGCTGGCTTATACGCTTTTTCTATTGCCTCTGGCCTTGTCCCCGACATTTCTGGGTTATGCCGGATGGGGCTATGGGGCAGCGGCGCTTGCGCTTAATCTATTTTTTGTCTATACGGCGATTCGGGTTTATCTGGATAAAACATATAAAAGTGCTAAACTGATGTTCGGGTACTCGATTTTTTATCTGTTTGCCCTGTTTCTGGCACTGATGATTGATAAGGTGTAATAGGATGCCTCACAGCGATATCCATAAAAAGAAATTAAGGAAAAATCTGACGATTGCTCTGATGATTTTTTTATGGTGCGCCCTGATCTGGGCGGTCACCATGATCAAAATTGCCCGCGCCGATGATTATCAGGGGGGCAGCCGTATGGCTCACCAGATAAAAATGTTGGATACACAACAGCAATGGCAAGATGATTATCAAAAAAAGGCCGGTATGCGAGACATCGTTTTCTCTGCACGCGAACAAGCGCGTCATCGGCAGCTTGACAAGAATACCAACAGCCATGGCATCTGGAATCAAATCTGGAGTGATAAAAGCGCAGTTCGTCTTGACAACGAGAATAACCGCGACAACCAGCGCCAAAGCCATCTTGATCATATAACAGAAAATCCGCAACAATGGTGGAGTATCTGGACACAGCATCAGCAGGAAAAAAGTGAAAAGCCTTAACACAAAAAACCGTATTGTGGGTTTTGCCGTACTGGGCATTGCTCTTGTGATGGTCGGGATGGCTTTTGCTTCTGTGCCGCTATATAAATTATTCTGCAGTGTCACAGGGTATGGCGGCACAACACAGGTTTCCGGGATCGCGCCCGATTACATCACAAACCGTAATATTACTGTCAAATTCAATGCCAATACAGCGCCGAATTTACGCTGGTATTTCAAGCCGGAACAACACGAGATCAGCGTACATCCGGGACAGAAAGCCTTTGTCTCCTACCGTGCTCGAAATCTGATGACACAGCCGCTTGCCGGAACAGCGCTTTATAATGTCAGCCCTCTTAAAGCCGGAAAATATTTTCATAAAATCGAGTGCTTTTGTTTTGGCGAACAGATTTTGGAGGCCAATCAGGATGTTGCCATGCCGGTGTTATTTTTTATAGACCCTGCTATTGAAGAAGATCGCGGCATGAATGACGTGACAACGATCACGCTGTCCTATACATTTTTTAAAACCGAGTCACCAGAGCTTGATAAGGCGCTCGAGGACTTTTACAATCAACCCTCTTCTCAGGAAGATAATAAATCAACAGCGTTTTGACGGAGTAATATGATGGCTGGCCAGATCAACTATTCAACCACGGGGAAACCCCATCCTTTTCATATCGTACGCCCGAGTGCATGGCCTTTTCTGGGGGCGCTGGCGGGCGGTATTCTGGCTGCCGGTATGGTCATGTATATGCATGATATCAGTTTTGGAGATTTTAATGTTGGACTGAAGGGTGTTGTCATTGGCTTGCTGGCGGTTGCCGCCATCATGTTTGTATGGTGGAAAGATATTCTTCACGAAGCTGTCTTTGAAAAAGCACATACGCCGATTGCACAGATTGGTCTGCGCTATGGTATGGCACTCTTTATTGCTTCGGAAGTAATGTTCTTTGTTGCGTTTTTCTGGGCTTTTTACGATGCCAGTCTTTATGCGGGAGATGCCAATCAGTTCCTGCGCACCGTTTATACAGGTGGCATGTGGCCGCCGCCACAGATAGAAATCATCAAACCGTTTGAACTGCCGTTTCTGATGACAATGATACTTCTTCTTTCCGGCTGCACGGTTACATGGGCGCATCACGCCATTCTGGAAGGAAAACAGGCTGAATCCGTCAAAGCACTTGGCATTACCGTTCTTCTTGGTTTTACATTTTTGTGCTTTCAGGTTTTTGAATATGCCCATGCTGCTTTCGGCTTTACAGACGGGCTTTATGCTTCAACTTTCTTTATGGCAACGGGTTTTCACGGCTTTCATGTTTTTGTAGGAACAGTCTTTTTATTCGTTTGCTGGAAGCGTGCAAAGAAAGGGCATTTCAAACCGGAGAGCCATTTCGGTTTTGAAGCGGCGGCCTGGTACTGGCATTTTGTTGATGTGGTCTGGCTATTCCTGTTCATCTCCATTTACTGGTGGGGCAATACAATTGGAATCGGGCATGGCGGATTATAATGCCGCCCCTTTACGCCCTGATGCGGCATTGATAAAGCGCGCTCTGGCCTGTAAATGCCCGAAATGCGGAAAGGGTGATATTTTTATGCCCGGGTTTTCCATGACTGTTTGCGCCCAATGCAGCCAGTGCGGATTAAAGCTTTCCGAGCATGATAGCGGCGATGGCCCTGCGGTTTTTTTAATCTTTTTTCTTGGCTTTTTGCTCGTGCCGTCAGCCTTATTATTCGAGTATTTGTTCGCGCCGCCTTTATGGGTTCATGGTGTGCTTTGGGGGAGCATGGCGCTGATTATAACGCTGGGGGCGCTGCGTTATCTGAAAGCCTGTATCATTGCCTTGCAATTCAAACACAGGCCGGGTGACTGGGCGCAGACACCGGAAGAAGATCAAGAATGAAGGTTCCATTCTGGGCAACAATTCTGACCTTATCCGGCGTTTTTATTCTTTGTGGTCTTGGCACATGGCAGATCCAGCGCCTGCACTGGAAAACCGGATTAATTGCCGCCATTGCGCGTGAGGATGCCAGAGATCCGATGATGTTCGAACTGAATGCCGAACATCTTGCCGCCGTCCCATCTGACCAGATATTCATACGGGGTTTTGCCGAAGGCCTCTATCGTCATCAGGATGAGATTCGGATCATGCCACGGACATATAAAGGAGAAATTGGGGCTCATATTATTACGCCGTTCGAGTTGCTGGATAATCACATTCTTCTTGTCAATCGTGGCTGGGTTCCCGCCGGACAGAACAGTGATTATATCAAGCCTGAAGAGCCTTTAATTCTGACAGGAACAGCATATAAACCGGAAAAACCCAACCGTTTTGTGCCCGAAAATGATCCCGCACAAAATCAGTGGTATCGTCTGGATCCGGAAGAGATTGCTGCCGCAAAAAATCTGGAAGTCGTTCTGCCCTATGTTCTCTATGCGGAGGAAGGTTACAGAATGCCTGTAAGCGCCGCGACAAAATGGGAGCTTCCCAACAATCATCGCGGCTACGCTATTTTCTGGTTTACGATGGCGCTGGTTTTATCGGTTATTTATTATTTGCGCTTCATCCGTAAAAAACTGTAAAGCGGGTCTTTCTTATCTTTGGCGCTTTGAAAAATTATGCTCCCTCCATCATCCAAAGACTTGACGAACGGCGCGGAGATGATCAAATTAACGGGCATTTATTTTACGGGAAGGGCAGGCCATGACGAAAGCAGCAGCGAAAAGTGCGAATCAGAGTTTTTTGACGGGAGTGAACGCTGAATATATTTCCCATCTTTATAGCCGCTATCTGGTCAATCCGGAAAAAGTCTCCCATAGCTGGCGCGGTTTTTTCGGTGATCTGAATGATAATGAAGTTGTTTTGCTTAAGGAACTGCATGGTGCAAGCTGGACACCGGATGAAAACCGTAAAGACCGTAACGGATTTTCCGGCTTTTCGCAGGCACCACAGATGGAAGCGCCGGAAATAGTGCCGGCCGAGAGATCCGATAATGCCAATATTCGCCAGCAAACACTTGATTCAATTCAGGCCTTGATGTTGATTCGTGCCTTTCGTGCCCGTGGTCACATGATTGCCGATCTTGATCCGCTGGGTTTAAAAGAAATTTCTTATCATCCCGAGCTTGATCCGGCGCATCACGGTTTTGCCGAAGCTGATTATGACCGTCCGATTTTTCTCAATCATGTTCTGGGCAAGGAGTTTGCCACGTTACGCGAGATTCTCGCCATTCTGAAGAAAACCTATTGCGACAAAATAGGCGTTGAATTTTTGCATATGAGCGACCCTGATGAAAAAGCCTGGATTCAGGAGCGGATTGAAGAAGAGAGAAATCAGACCGATTTTACTGTCAACGGCAAACGCGCCATTCTGCAGCGTCTGACGGCGGCAGAAGGATTCGAGACATTCCTGAATACCAAATATACAGGTACAAAACGCTTCGGACTGGATGGCGGCGAGGCCATTGTTCCGGCGATCGAGCAGATCATGAAGCGTGGCGGGCAATTAGGACTTGAGGAAATTGTCCTGGGGATGGCGCATCGGGGGCGTCTGAATATCCTGACCAATGTGATGGGCAAATCTTTTACGGCGGTTTTTTCAGAATTTCAGGGTAATTCTTCCAATCCGGATGATGTTCAGGGTTCCGGCGATGTTAAATATCATCTTGGAACATCAAGTGACCGGGATTTTGACGGCAATATCATTCATTTATCCTTAACGGCAAATCCCTCCCATCTTGAAGCAGTTAATCCGGTTGTCATTGGTAAAGTACGGGCAAAACAGGTGCAGCGGCAGGATTATGACTCAGAAAAAGTTCTTCCTGTCCTCCTTCACGGTGATGCGGCCTTTGCCGGACAGGGGCTTGTTGCCGAAACCCTGATGATTTCAGATCTTCCGGGTTACCGCGTTGGCGGCACGATCCATATCGTTCATAACAACCAGATCGGCTTTACCACAACGCCGCAATTCTCGCGGTCTGGTCCTCATCCAACGGATGTGGCAAAAATGGTGGCCGCGCCGATCTTCCATGTCAACGGTGATGATCCGGAAGCGGTGGTGCATGTTGCCCGCATTGCAACCGAGTACCGCCATAAGTTTAAAAAAGATGTTGTCATTGATATGGTGTGCTATCGCCGTCATGGTCATAATGAAGGGGATGAGCCTTCCTTTACCCAGCCACTGATGTATCAGAAAATCAGGAAACATGAATCAACACGGACACAATATGCCGCGCAGCTTATTGCAGAAGGCACATTAACCGAAGACGAGGTTGCGCAGATCAATAGCGAGTTCAATAATTTTATGGAAGAGGCTTTTGAAGCCACCAAAAGCTATAAACCCAATAAAGCCGATTTTCTTGATGGGGCATGGCAGGGCATGACCGTTGCCCATGGGGAGGAGCGGAGAGGAACAACCGCTATATCCGAAAAGCTGCTGCAAAAAGTTGGTAAGGCTTTAACGACAATTCCTGACGGATTTCATTTAAATTCCAAAATCGAGCGGCAGCTTGAATCCAAGAAAAAAATGTTTGCCGGCAAAGAGGATCTGGACTGGGCTGCGGCAGAAGCACTGGCCTTTGGATCATTGGTAGATGAAGGATATCCGGTTCGTCTGTCGGGGCAGGATTCCGGACGGGGCACATTTTCGCACCGTCATGCCATTGTCTATGATCAGGAAAATGAAAAAAAATATATTGCACTCCAGAATATTGATCCCGAACAGGCAAAATTTGAAGTCCATGATAGTCCCCTGTCAGAAGCCGCCGTTCTTGGTTTCGAATATGGTTACTCTCTGGCTGAACCCAAGGCGCTGGTCTTGTGGGAGGCGCAATTCGGTGACTTTGTCAATGGGGCACAGGTTCTGATTGACCAGTTTATCAGCTCTGGCGAAGCCAAATGGCTGCGCATGTCCGGTCTTGTCATGCTGCTCCCACACGGCTATGAGGGGCAGGGACCCGAGCACAGCTCCGCACGGCTTGAGCGGTTTCTACAGCTTTGTGGCGAGGATAATATGCAGGTTTGTAACTGTACAACACCAGCCAGCTATTTTCATGTCCTGCGCCGCCAGATGCACAGGAATTTTCGCAAGCCCCTGATTATTATGACGCCTAAATCCCTTTTGCGGCATAAACTTGCCGTATCGCCAAAAGACATGTTTACGGGCAAATCGACATTCCACCGTTTTCTGTGGGATGATGATTACAAAGAGCTTGTTAGAGAAAAAGATATCAAGCGCGTTATTCTCTGTTCCGGAAAAGTCTATTATGATCTTCTGGAAGAACGGCGGGCGCGGAAGATTAAAAATATCCTGATCCTGCGGCTTGAACAATTATATCCGTTCCCTGCGAATGCGCTGGCGCAGGAGCTTAAAAATTATAAAAATGCCGATATTGTCTGGTGTCAGGAAGAGCCGCGCAATATGGGAGCATGGTTTTTTGTCCATGAGAAAATCGAAGACCTGCTGGTCAATAGTAAACATAAAACATTGCGTCCTGTTTATGTGGGTCGTCCGGAAGGTGCCTCACCGGCAACAGGACTTCATAAAAATCATGTCAAGCAACAGGCAAAGCTGGTAGATGAGGCACTGACAATATAACGGAATTGAATGGTAATAAAATTTATTGACGTACCAACCGGTTATGATATTTTTTATCTGTCATAGGCTTAGGGAGGTTACGGCGATAGAATTCTGACGGGATTTGTTATTCTCTATCTTGTAATCTCGATTTGCATCGGTCTTTATGCCGCACGGCGTGTCAAATCTTCGTCTGATTATGTGATTGCCGGGCGATCTCTTCCCATTTATATCACGATTGCCACTGTTTTTGCGACCTGGTTCGGTTCGGAAACCGTGCTGGGAATTTCATCGACCTTTGTTGATGAAGGACTAGGCGGTATTATCGGCGATCCCTTCGGAGCCTCTCTTTGTCTGATCGTGGTAGGTCTTTTCTTTGCCCGTCCTTTATACCGGATGAAGCTTTTGACGATCGGTGATTTTTATCGTCATAAATACGGGCGTACCGTCGAGGTTTTTGTCTCTCTGGCGATTTGCGCCAGTTATATCGGCTGGGTTTCAGCGCAGATTATGGCACTCGGCCTTGTTTTTAATGTTTTGAGTAATGGCGCGATCAGCAATGAAACCGGTATGCTTATCGGTATGTCTGCTGTTCTTCTCTATACGATTGTCGGGGGCATGTGGTCTGTTGCGATCACGGATTTCCTGCAAATGATTGTGATCGTAGCAGGGCTTATTGTTATTAGTATCTATGTTGGTCATGAGGCTGGCGGTGCCGGAATTGTGATTGGCCATGCAATCGAGGCTGAAAAATTCAGCAATTTTATCCCCGGCCTTGATTTCGTTGCGATCATCAGTTTTATCGGTGCTTTGGTAACGATGATGCTCGGCTCCGTGCCGCAACAGGATGTGTTCCAGCGCGTCATGTCGGCAAAAGATGAAAATACGGCGATGCATGGAACGGTTATTGGCGGCTGTCTTTATTTTATCTTCGCCTTTTTACCGGTTTTTATCGCTTATTCCGCCTTTGTGATTGATCCGGCGGAAACAGGAAGAATTATGGCGCAGGACAGCCAGATTGTCCTGCCCTCCCTGATTATGAACCATACGCCGCTGGTTATTCAGGTTATGTTTTTCGGGGCGCTGCTCTCTGCCATTATGTCGACAGCCTCGGGGACATTGCTTGCACCGTCCGTCATGTTTTCCGAGAATATTCTTCGTCCGATGCTGCCGCATTTTAAAGACAGGCAGTTTTTGATGCTAACCCGTGCCTGTGTTCTGGGGTTCGCAGGGATTATTCTGCTTTTTGCCTTTCGCTCGGATCTGTCAATTTACGAGATTGTCGAGCAATGTTATAAAGTAACGCTGGCTGGCGCCTTTGTTCCGCTGGCCTTCGGGATTTACTGGAAACGCGCCAATACAGCTGGCGCGACTTTATCCATTATTTTTGGTGTTTCGACATGGCTCATGCTTGAATATCTCGCGCCGGAAGGTGCACTTCCGGCGCATCTGGCGGGACTTCTTGTCGGGATTGTCGGCATGGTGATCGGAGGCTATATTGGAAAGCAGCCTGCCGAACGGGTCACTGCCTGATCCTTTCCTTTACAATATGGCTTTTACTTGCGGGCAATTCTATTTAAGATAGATCCGGAACAATATTTTAACCCTGAAAGGGAGTATTTCACATGACTAAAATCAACGTACAAAATCCTGTTGTTGAAATTGATGGCGATGAAATGACACGCGTGATCTGGCAGTGGATCAGGGAACGTCTGATTCTGCCTTACCTTGATATCAAGCTGGAATATTATGATCTTTCCATCGAAAACCGGGATGCCACAGATGATAAGGTCACAATCGAGGCCGCCAATGCCATTAAAAAACATGGGGTTGGCGTAAAATGTGCCACCATTACGCCGGATGAGGCACGGGTTAAGGAGTTTAATCTAAAGAAAATGTGGAAATCCCCCAATGGCACAATCCGTAATATTCTGGACGGCACTGTGTTCCGCGAAGCCATTATCTGTGGCAATGTGCCGCGTTATGTGCCGGGATGGGAGGAACCGATTGTTATTGGCCGTCATGCGTTCGGCGATCAATACAGAGCAACAGATTTCAAGGTTCCCGGCGCCGGAAAGCTGACCATGAAATTCGAACCGGAAAATGGCGGCGAAGTTCTTGAATTTGAAATTTTTGATTTTCCATCAAGCGGCGTTGCCATGGGGATGTATAATCTGGACGCCTCGATTGAAGGATTTGCGCGCTCCTGTTTTAATTATGCGCTGGTACGGAATTACCCGCTTTATATGTCAACGAAAAACACCATTCTCAAAGCCTATGACGGGCGGTTTATCGAAATATTCCAGCGTATCTATGAGGCAGAATTCAAGGCGGAATACGAGAAAAAAGAACTATGGTATGAACACCGCCTGATTGATGACATGGTGGCGCAGGCGATTAAATCCAGAGGCGGCTTTGTCTGGGCCTGTAAAAATTATGATGGCGATGTGCAATCCGATATTGTAGCACAGGGTTTTGGCTCCCTTGGTCTGATGACCTCTGTTTTACTGACTCCTGACGGGAAATGTGTGGAAGCCGAGGCGGCACACGGTACGGTGACCCGCCATTACCGCCAGCACCAGAAAGGCGAGAAAACCTCGACCAATCCAATCGCTTCCATTTATGCATGGACACAAGGCTTGCATTATCGCGGTACTTTTGATAATAATCAGCCCCTCATAGATTTTGCCAATAGACTGGAAAAAGTCTGCGTTAATACGGTTGAAGATGGTTTCATGACCAAAGATCTGGCCTTACTGGTCGGCAATAACCAGAAAGCCCTGACAACTGAAGAATTTATGAACAAAATCGTTGAAAATCTCGAACAGAAAATGAAAAAAGCGGCATGATTTCTCTCCGGTACAGAAAAGATGATGGTTTTGATGTCTGGCAGAAGAGAATATGCACTTTTCTTTTGTTACAACTGGCTGGTCTTTTCTTTTTTATGCCATTTGCTTTTGCTGCCGGAGCCTATAATAAATCCTATGTTGGCGAGATGGGAACCTATATCACATCTTATGAAGATACGATGATCCAGATTGCCCGCAATCATAATATAGGTTTCAATGAATTACGGGCAGCCAATCAGGGGATAGACCCCTGGATTCCGGGAGCCGGTGTAAAAGTTGTTTTGCCAACGATGCATATCCTGCCAAAAGCCGCGCATGAAGGTATTGTCATTAATGTGCCGGAACAAAGATTTTATTATTTTTTTGAACAGGGCGCTCCTCCCATAACCCATCCTATCGGTGTCGGACGCGAAGGTCTGGCAACACCGGAAGGGAAAACAACAATTGTGCGTAAAGCAATAGGGCCGATATGGCGCCCGACTCCGCGTATGCGCGAAGCTGATCCAAAACTGCCTGCGGAGATTGGCCCTGGCCCTGATAATCCGATGGGAACACACGCCATGTATCTGGGGTGGCCGGAATATGCCATGCACGGAACGAACAAGCCCTACGGCATTGGCCGGCGTAGTAGCAGTGGTTGTATCAGATTATATCCGGAAGATATCGTCAGTATGTACGAGATTGTCCCTGTCGGAACGCAGGTCACTGTTGTTAATCAGCCTGTTAAAGTCGGGTGGGTTGGTAATGATTTATATATGGAAGCTCATCCTTCCCTGGATCAGGCCGCCGATATGGAGCAGAGTGGGGTGGTTACAAGTTATGAGTTCACGGACAAGGATCTGGCACGTTTGATGGAAGAGGCCGGAATATATGCCGATCTTATAGACTGGCCGCTTGTACGCAAAATTATCCACCTGCGTGAGGGGTCGCCTGTTATTATTGCCCGCAAACCTCTCGAGAAAAAAGTTGAATCCGAAGAAAAAGCTCTACCCGAAGATATCCAGAGTGACGAAGGCCGAAGCTGATCCGGCTTTGTCTCTCAGGTTTTGATGGCCTCTACGGCCTCGACCAGACTTTGTAAAAAACTGTCTCTTTTTGTAAGGGTTATGCTTTCGATGTGCTGGCCAAGAATTCTTTCAAGATCTTCGATTAACTTATGAATAACCCGGATTTCTTCCAGTTCCAGTTCTATAGATAAAGAATCTTCAGGAACAGGCAAAACCTCCTCTTCTTTATGCGTAGTGCGATATGTTCGCTCATAGGCCTGTGCGGCTCGGCTGTTATCAGTTTGTAATGGTAATCCCTGCCGGAGTGTATTGGTAAAATCTATATTTTCTTCATTTTGTACAGGGCGATTCTGAATTTTTGTTTCTTTGACAAGCTGTTCCAGAAAACTTTTGATTGCTCTGGTCGAGAGGGTGGTATGATCCTCCCATAAATCCTCATCATTTTTGTTTTTTTTGTCTTCGTGCTGCTTTCCCTGCCCGTCTGTCCTGTTCTGCTGGCGGATGGCCTGCCTTGTATCCAAAGATTCCACTGGACGAATTTGTGTTTTGAAAATGGGATCAAGCCGTGAGTACATAATTTATATCCTGAATATTATGGTATTTGTAAAGTCCATAAAGTTTCTGTTTCCCCTGAAACAAGGCGGCTTAAATTCATACCAGCCACCTCTACAAACATGAGCCACATTTCCGTACCGTTCAGAATCAGAGGCCTTGTTGTATCAACAGAGACCGCCCGCAGTTGCAGCTTTATCTCTATATCATTTTCAAGGGCTCCCTGCGCTCTCATCCGGCGATATTCACGCGGCGTCACTTTTAAATGTGTAATTTTATCATGACCCTTAATGACAAGCGCTATCCATACCTCCCCGACTTTAAGAGGGATATAGTTTTCAAAATTTTTATCCATAGACAGCGTCAGCAGAACAGGTTGATCATTTTGAAGAGTAGCGGCCTGATTCGCAGGAGTGTTAATTCTTGCGGGTATGCTCAGGGGAATGAGATCAACATCCGTTCTGAAAAGACTATAGCCGTTTCGCAGCCTGTAAACATCATGGCGGATCATTTCGACTCTCTCAAGAGGCGATGCCGTCTGGTAACGCGGTGAATGAATAATCCATGTTTTGAAATCGGGCGGAAAATTGGCCAGCCTATAAAAAGCAAATCCTGCTTTTTCCAAAGGGGTATAAACAGCAAAGTCCTGTGCTTGAGTTAAGCATGACCCAAGAATCACCAGATTAAAAAATCCGGAAAAAATACTTGCGAGAATAAATCTATACAAAAATGCTCCGGACATAATCAAGTCAGCTCTTTCTGCTTTCTTTAATAATATAGAGTATCACTATAAAAATCCTGTAATATTAACTATAAGCCGGATAGAAAAAACAACCAATGGGTAAACAGTAAAATAATGATGCACTCATCAGGAGATAACGGCGATAGCGAAGATGACGATGACGGGATGCTCTGGAATTCAGTGACGCAGGATGTTACGCCCCTGAAAGATCGTGAACCTTGCTTTTCTGTTAAAAAACAAAAAAAAATTTTCAAAAATAAAGATCAGATTTCCCCGGAAAAGGAAGAAAATATTTCTAAAATCCCTCTTTCCGGCCTGGCGGTAGGCCGTGATATTGACAAAAACCTGATGAATCGTCTCAAAGAAGGCCGTCTTGCTCTTGAAGGCCGGATTGATTTACATGGTATGACGCAGGAAAAAGCCAGAATCATTCTGACCGAATTCATTTCCGGAAGCTACGCACAACAAAAGCGGTGCCTTCTTGTAATTACCGGAAAAGGAGAGGGGAAAAATAATGGGAAGCAGGATCAGGGAGACTGGTGGGAGGTAAAAAAGGGCATTCTGAGGCAACGTGTCCCGCAATGGCTGGATCAGCCTCCTTTGTGCGGCATTGTTTTACAATATCATATTGCCAGACCCCGTCATGGTGGTGAAGGGGCGTTTTATGTCTTGCTGCGGCGCCAGCGTTCCTGAATTCATAGGTATTGATGCGTTCTCCCCGTTATTCACAGGTCTTTTCCGGAAAGACTATTTGACGAGGCCGAATATTACTATAACGTGCGGACATGGTCACAGAAACAAAGATAAGACAGAACACTCCGGCGACGGCAGATAATAAAACGCTGGAAAATTCTCCGCATTACCGGACATTGCCGCATAATACCGAAGCCGAACAGGGGCTATTGGGGGCTTTACTGGTCAATAACCGCGCCCTTGAAAAAGTCGGGGACTTTCTCAGGCCGGAACATTTTTTTGCGCCCGCCCATCAACGTATTTTCGAGGCAATTGCCAAGCTGGCGGATCGCGGCCAGACGGCAAGTCCGGTGACCCTGAAAAGCTATTTTGAAAAGGACGAGGATCTTGCTCATGTTGGCGGTTCCGAATATCTGGCAGATCTGGCTTCCAGTGTTATTACGATCGTAAATACCGAAGATTATGCTCGCACAATTTATGATTTACATTTGCGTCGTGAGTTAATTTCTCTTGGCGAGGATATCGTCAATGACTCCTTTTCCTATTCTCTGGATAAGGATGCAACGGCAACAATCGAGGTTGCTGAATCCCGCCTCTTCAGTCTTGCCGAAACCGGAGAGGTGCGTGGTGGATTTGTGACGCTACGGGATTCGGTGCTAACGGCCATTGATATCGCTGAAAAAGCTTATAAAACCGATGGTCATGTCACAGGCGTTACAACGGGCTTACGGGATATGGATAGCAAACTGGGCGGAATGCATCCCTCTGACCTCCTGATTCTGGCGGCACGGCCTTCGATGGGGAAGACCTCTCTTGCCGTAAATATTGCTTTTAACGCTGCCAAGGCTTATGCCGAGTCCGGTGGCAAGGAAGGCGCCATTGTCGGATTTTTCTCGCTCGAGATGTCATCAGATCAGCTTGCAACACGGATTCTTGCGGATCAATCCGGTATTTCCGGTGACTCCATCCGTAAGGGAAATCTTCAGGAAAATGATTTTCGCCGTTTTGTCGAGGCCAGTCAGAAACTTTCGCAAATGCCGCTTTATATTGATGATACGCCCGCGCTTTCCATTGCCGCGCTACGAACCCGCGCCCGCCGTTTGAAACGCCAGCATGGACTCGGACTTATTATTGTCGATTATTTGCAGCTTTTACATGGTAGTGGCTCGCGGCAGGGTATAGAAAACCGCGTTATTGAAATTTCCGAGATTACACGCGGTTTGAAAGCCATTGCCAAGGAGCTTCATATTCCGGTTATGGCGCTATCGCAGCTCTCGCGGGCGGTAGAGCAGCGTGAGGACAAGCGTCCGATGTTGTCTGATTTGCGCGAATCAGGCTCTATCGAGCAGGATTCCGACGTGGTCATGTTTATTTATCGTGAGGAATACTACCTCTCGCGCAGCCAGCCGGATATGGAAGAAGGCGATAAATTTGCCAAATGGCAGGAACGCATGGATCGTGCCCATAATGTTGCCGAAGTCATTATCGCCAAGCAACGTCATGGGCCGATTGGAACAGAACGTCTCTTCTTTGATCCCAATATCACGCGCTTTAGCGATCTGGACAAGCATAACGATTCTTATTAGCCAGAGCGTTTAGAAATATTTTATTTCATTGTTTATGACATCGTCATCACACGCATAAAAACGTGTAATGACGCTCTCTCAAATAATCCTGATTTGTTTAAATAATTTTAGAACAAATTCTATTAATATGACCCGTTATCGCTTTCTTCAGGGCGATTCTCTTCTACTGTAGAATCGCTTTCCAAAGCAGGAGAGTCCACTTTCTCTTCAGAGAGAACATCTTCTTCCATTCCTAAAGTGGATTGTTCCAGAACTATCGAAGCTTCATCCGGTAATGCTGGCATGGAATCAGATAACGTCCGGAGCCATGCAAGCAAAGCCGCACGATCTTCGGGTTTTTTCAAACCGATAAAATTCATTTTAGTACCGGGAACAAATTTCTTTGGTTTCCAGAGATAATGGTTTAATTCCGCATAATTCCAGTTACCGCCTTTTTCATGCATGGCATCGGAATAGGAGAAATCAGATTTTGCTCCTTTCGGGCGATTGACAATATTCCATAAATTAGGCCCTGTGCCATTACCACCCTCTTTGCCGAAAGAGTGACAAGCAGCGCAGGCTTTGGAGATTTTCTCACCACGCGCAATATCGGCATTTGCAATCATCGCAAGGATAGGTTCCGGCAGAGCCTCCTTCGCTGCGCCTGAAGAGCCTCCGGCTTCAGCCGCTTCAATGGAAACAGCATCTTCCTGAAGCGCATGCGGGTGCACAACCTCCTTTGCGATAAATCCGGCCAATGCCGCAATAATTCCGGCAACAAGAACAGCCGCTACTAATTTATTTAATTCCATACCACTCACAGATTTTGTCCCTACTTGCAGATTTTTCTATGTTTATTGTTACGCCGTTAGATTTTACGATCCTAATATACCAAACTTTTCCAGCTTGTCGACAGAACACTATACATCGCATATACATAGAAATAAAAACAAGAACAATAGATAGTTTTGGAGTCTGCAAAATATGAGTGAACAAAAAACAAAAATCGCCTTTCAGGGGCATGTCGGCGCTTATTCGGATATGGCCTGCCGCGCCGTTTATCCGGAACGTGAAACCCTTCCATGCCCTTCATTCGAGGCTGCTTTTCAGGCTGTTCTGGATGACAGGGCGGAACTGGCCATGATTCCGGTTGATAATATAGCCTACGTCACATAAAATGATTCAATTTTGAAGAGGTCTTGGATAGAGCACATAAGCTGTTTTCTTATGGATTTGGTATGCGCCCATTTT
>PFTR01000039.1:0-1514 GCA_002789675.1 Alphaproteobacteria bacterium CG_4_9_14_3_um_filter_47_13
CTTCGCTATTATTTTCCCTATTGTTGTTATTGTTCGTGTGTACAAAGAAGGGGCGGTATGTCTTTAAATATATCCAAAACAGCCGTAACGCTTGCGGCGACATTATCGGCAGTGTTTCTGGCTACTTCTCTTTTTGCACAGAACGTGGAAAATGACGATTTTCCGTGCACGGAATGGCAGAATACCGAAACGGCGACAATGGATGTGCCGGACACATGCCGCTTTGTGAATTTGCATGGAAACCCGGACGATCTTTCCCCGGCGCTGGACTGGATCACGGTCAGGACAAAGCAAGCGCTGGCAGCAAGCCAGACGGTCATTCTTCTCTTTGGCGAAAATCATAGTATGGTTTCCCATGTTCGTCTGGCGGAACTGGCTCGCGGGGCGCTGGAAACTGTCGGAATTACCGATATTGCCATTGCAAGGGAGCAAGTACATAATCTTTCCGAATATTTCCTGACGCATTATTTTTCCGAATATTTTTCAGATATGAAAGGGCAGGAAAAGGAGGCGTTCCAGACACAGGCGATAGAAGCCCTGCGCGCCTTAAAAAAAGAAGACCCGGCACACTACCATAAAATCAATGCGCTTTTCCATGCTGCCGGGGATTGGCCACAGGCATCCTTGACAAAACATGAAAATGTTACGGCCTGGCGGGCGCAAGGCGTTTCGATGCGGCTGATTGATATTACAAGCACAAATGATGATTATATAGACAGCAGCGAACCGGAAACAAAAGCATTTTTGGTGCAAACCCCGCTTGTTTTGGAGAATATTATAGAAATAGGAACAATTTCTATAACCCGTCCGAAGGGCATGCATCTGCGTAATCTTTTTATGGCGGCGCAGATGCAGGAAATCCTGAAAGAAAAAGAGGAACCTGCCGTGCTTTTGGTGCAGACAGGATTGGATCATTTAGGTGGACGCGAGAAAAACGGAGAGCTATACGAAAATTCTCTGCACGCTCTATTGCATTCTGCGGAAAACAAAGAGCAGAACATAAAAATCCTCAGCATTTTTCCGGAAACAGCAAGGGCCACATATAATAAACTCCTTTCCACAACAGCGCACGCCGCAATGAATAATCCGGACACGCTCGTCCTGCGCGGTCTAAATTCTGTTCGGCATCGGCAGGGGGAGGCCGGCAGCTTCCCAGAGGAAGCGCAGGCGCTGCATTCTTTATATAATGCATCCGGAAAGATCGGTACGGCACCACGATTGAATGGAAAAGAGGATTATTCTGCAAGCCTTGAGGAAATGAAAGAACAGGTTCGGCAGGAAGTCCGGCAGCTTGTGGGAGAACGGCAAAACCCGCCGCAAAAAACACCGCAGGCGCAACCGCTTGCTGTGTTTTGATAAAAATTGACATAACTTAAAATCTTCGCTATTATTTTCCTTATTGTTGTTATTGTTAGTGTGTACAAAGAACGGGCGTTATATGAATTCCGGCAAATCGCAAAGGCTCCATAAGCTGAGACAAATGAATGGTCTTGAGTTGTTCACCTCTGAAGCAG
>PFTR01000039.1:1556-7012 GCA_002789675.1 Alphaproteobacteria bacterium CG_4_9_14_3_um_filter_47_13
ACATTTTAAATATATATTGGAGATATGGATACAACTACAAAATACAGCCGTCAGACAATATTGGCTGAAATTGGTTCCGAGGGGCAGGAAAAGCTTGTTAATGCGAAAATTCTTTGTATCGGGGCTGGCGGGTTAGGATGTCCGGCGCTTCTTTATCTTGCAGGAGCCGGTATTGGCACGATAGGGATTGTCGATTTTGACAAGATTGAGATCAGCAATCTGCAGAGACAGATTTTGTTTTCTGTAGAAGATGAGGGAAAATCGAAAGCCGTTGCTGCCAGAGAACGACTTTATGCATTGAACCCTGACATTGAAATTAAGGCTTATGATGAGGAGCTAACGGCTGAGAATGTACTCTCGCTCTTTTCCAGTTATGATGTGATTATTGATGGCACGGATAATTTTGCTGCTAAATTCCTGATTAACGATGCGGCTCTTAAACTGGGTAAACTGGTTGTTTATGGGGCTATACAGGGATTTGATGGGCAGGTATCCGTGTTTGGCGAAAAAGAGGCTCCCTGTTATCGTTGTCTGCATCCACAGGAGCCACAAAGTGTGATTATGAATTGTGCCGAGGCTGGCGTGATTGGCGCCGTAGCAGGTATAATCGGCACGATACAGGCGCTGGAAACCATCAAGCTGATTGTCGGCCATGAGGATTTTAAGCCGCTGTCCGGCAGATTATGGCTTTGCGATACCAGAACAATGGACAGCCGCATCATTACCATACCGAAAAAACATGACTGCCCCGCTTGTGCCAAGGCTCCAGAAGAGATCATCCTGCAATATTCATCACCGATATGCACAACGACCACAGCGAAAGAGATTATCTGCAGCGATCCGCTGTTGAAACAGGCGGCGCTTATTGATGTTCGGGAGCTGGCCGAATGGGAGCAAGGCCATATTGAAGGCGCGTACCATTTGCCATTATCGGCATTACAAATAAATCCGGAAATATATGAACCGCCGCAGGATAAACAATGCTGCATTCTATACTGCCAAAAAGGCATGCGTAGCCGTAAAGCTGCCGAAATTCTGGCGCAGGCCGGATTTACAGAGATTTACAGTCTTCGGGGTGGGTATGAGGCGTGGTGTCAATATCAGGCCGATTGACGCCTTTGCGTTCTCAAATCAACCTGCAATGATATGGTTAAATGATCCGTTACTTGCTCCAGCCCTTCACGGCAGTGCCCCAGATCGGCAAGCGCCTGAATTTTTGGAGCCGATACGAGCAACCGG
This sequence comes from Alphaproteobacteria bacterium CG_4_9_14_3_um_filter_47_13, assembly GCA_002789675.1. GTDB lineage: Bacteria > Pseudomonadota > Alphaproteobacteria > Micavibrionales > Micavibrionaceae > UM-FILTER-47-13. The sequence goes on from PFTR01000039.1 coordinate 2,796, forward strand.
ATCGTATTTTCATCATAGGAAACAATAAAATCATCACTCACCCCGACAGGGTCAATGGCAAGCGTCAATTTTTGACGTCCGACAACCAGCCTTTCCACTAACGGAATCCCCTTCTTTAAATGTTCCAGCTCTTCTGCTGTAATTTTAAAACGCATTTCGCCGCTACTGATTTTTACATTCATTGCCACACTGCCCTTTTCCATTCTTCCGGCGTATTAAGATTGGCAAAACAGAATTGGGAGTCCTGTGGCAGAGGAAGTATTTTTACATTCATACCAACAATCATCTGATGAACGGACTGCCCCGCGCCATATTTTTGTCCCGTTAGCAAATAAAGCGGCAGCGGCCAGCCTTCATAATGGCCGCCATTTTCCTGTTGCAATAATTCCCGCAAGATTTCTTGTGTTAAAAACGGCATATCGACGGGGATGAATAAAATGCCGTCATAGTCAGATAGCCTGTCCAGAATATCACGGATCGCTGCTGCCGGCCCGGCGAAAGACGTACTGTCCGGAAGGCAACGGCAGTTTGTACTCGCATAAGTCTCATTAGTTCTACCGCTGATATAAATATTTTCCAGTCCTGTTTCTTTTAACAGTCCCACCATATACTCGACCAGAGGTTGACCCTGATAATCCAGATATGCCTTATCATGCCCCATGCGTGATGATCGCCCGCCTGCCAGTACAACGCCTGCTATACTCTTCCGGTCAGACATTGCATTTTCCACAGCATGTTTCGCCGATTTCAGTATCCATTGTTAACGAATGACCCGGCAACCACGTGCTTTTTCTATCCGGATAATGCTCCTGCTTCCATACGGGGGCACGTTTTTTAATTTCCTCAATGACGTAACGACAGGCTTCGAATGTTTCAGAACGGTGCGCAGAACTGACCGCAATCAGGACGCTGATACCACCAATATCGAGTGTGCCCTTATAATGCGCAACATAATATTTTGTTTCCGGCCACATCCCCTGCGCTTCTTCGCAGATTTTATGCAACGTCCTTTCAGCCAGATCTTTATGCACGTCATAAGTAATGCCGATAACATTGTTCCCTTGGTGATGATTACGTACAGCACCGATAAAAACATCAATCGCCCCGTGCGCCGGATCGCTCACGATATCGCAGGCATTCTGGATATCAAGAGGTTGCTCCGAAACCTCAATATAAATAGTTTTGTCCATATCACCCCCCACAAACCGGTGGCAGGATAGAAAGCTGTGCATCATCGCCAATCACATAGTCATCGGGCAGAATTGTTTCATTGTTGGCGATAACTGAATCCGCAATCAAGGGATGCGCCTGTTCACCCAGTACATTTCCAAGCGCATTTTTGACAGTCCGGGCACAACTTCCGGCACAAATCTGGAACTCCACCGTATCACCATATGGCCTGAACGCACCGAATAATTTCATCGTGATGGTAATCTCGTTTTTCATGTTCCCCCCTTACAGCTTATAACCCTGCGCCGCAATTTTTTTAAGAGCATCCCCCAAAAACGGCGCGATAATTTCCCAGCATTCTTTCACCGCTTTTGGGCTGCCGGGCAAAGCAATGATAAGCGTACTGCCGTACATCCCTGCTGTCATGCGCGAGAGCCATGCCGTATCAGTAAACGCAGCACTTTCGCGGCGCAACACTTCACCAAGACCATCCAGCATCCGTTCGCAAACTCCAGTAACAACTTCAGGCGTAATATCGCGCGGCCCAGGCCCCGTACCACCAGACAGAATCAAAAGATCGGGTGCATCCGCTTTTTTTATTTCTTCGATACTGGTTTTAATCATATCAAATTCATCCGGTATCACTTTATAAGAGGCAATTTGCGCACCAGCCTGCTCTAAAAGCTCTTTTAAAAGGAAGCCGGATTTGTCTTCATATTCTCCTTTGCTTGCGCGGTCGCTCATCACCAACACCGCAACGCTAACACCGTCCATATCACAGCCCTGCGGCAACTGCGCCGCCAGCCAATCAGGAATACCATCGGGGTTGATCCACAGACCGCTTTTACCACCTTCCTTGATAAGGAGCTTAATATTACCAATTGTCAGGTTCGGCTCTGTCCCTTTGACCAGATCCCAGATTGTTGCGAGCGCTGCCTGTGCGCCCATAATCGCTTCCATCTCGACACCCGTTTTGGCATGAGCCGTTGCCTGACAGTAGACATCAACCGCATCAGGTTCACGTAATATGCAATGGATCGTCACCTGATCAAGCGGCAGACTATGGCACATCGGAATCAAATCCGGCGTTTTTTTTGCGCCGGTAATTCCTGCAATTTCGGCCAGTGCCAACACATCACCTTTGGGCAGAGACTTTTCTTTGATCTTCTGGAATGCCACCCGCCCGACCATGATCGTACCCGTCACAATCGCCCGCCGCCGCGTCACACGCTTGCGCCCGACATCAATCATGCGGAAGGCAGGCTCCGTTTCAGGAAACGTGACTATTTTTTTCGGTTCGTTCATTCTATCCTCCTACACTCGCCAAATTCTGCCGCACGCCACTATCACCATCATGTAAAGAATGTGACGATTTTTTAAATTTCATCAAGTCCAGAATTTTGTTTTTCAATTCTTCTTTTTGTTCATCCGACTGCATCAGCGGACGCAGATCATAACCACCCGCGCCAAACAAACAAAGATGCAACCCTCCCCGCGCCGAAATACGCAACCGGTTACAGGTCGTGCAAAAATCTTTTGAGTACGGCGCGATAATACCAATCCTTCCCTGAAAATCAGGATGTACATATTCGATCGCCGGCCCTGCGCCAATATCACGCTCTTGTACTTCCCAGCCGCGCTCTTTCAATTTTTCTTTGACGACCGTTGCCGGAATATGATGTTTGCGGAAATAGGTAAGGTTATCGCCTGTTTGCATCAATTCGATAAAGCGCAGGGATATTGGGCGATCTTCAACAAAAGATAGAAAACCATCCAGCTCACCATCATTCAGACCTTTGAGCAAAACCGTGTTAATTTTAACCGCTTCAAAGCCTGTATCAAGAGCAGCCTGTACACCATCCATCACTTCTCCCAGCCGATCATGGCCGGTGATTTCATGAAAACGGCGCGGATCAAGAGAATCAATGCTGATATTGATTGCCCTTAAGCCAGCATCATAATAATCCTGCGCCCGTTGCAGTAATTTATAACCATTGGTCGTAAATGCCAGTTTACGAATACCGTCAATGCCAGCTACCGTCCTCGCAATATCAAGAAAATCCTTACGCACTGTTGGCTCACCGCCAGTCAGCCTGATTTTCCATGTGCCCATTTCAGCAAAAGCCGTCACCAGCCTCCTGATTTCAGGCACTGTTAAAAATACATCGTCATGGGTTTTCTGATAACCATCAGGAAGACAATAGGTGCAGCGAAAATTGCACACATCCGTCACTGACAGGCGCAAATAAGGAAAGCGCCGCCCGAGATTATCTTGAAGGGGGCGGTCTTCTATAAAGTTCGTACTACTCAAAATCTCTCCTTTGCAAACACGGCAGGCCACAGCGTTTCCCCTGTGACCCCGGCTTTACGACCCTATTTCAAAGAAACTTAGATCTGCAAAGCTCGGAGTAGTCATTTTATAATCTATAATAGATTTTTCTATCGGGAGGCTACATTGATTTAAATCAATTCTTTTAAAAGTAGAAGGCTTTGTCTCTAACACATGACAGTGATGAGTTCATATAAATATTTTTATAATAGTTGTTCAAAAAAAGATAAATCTATGCTATATATTACAAATAATATAAAAAAATATTTCATTTATTATCTAATTCCTGTGGCGTTTCGGGAATGAATATCTGTATTTTAAAACTGAAAATGAATAGGGGGATTATAATTATGACAATTAAAAAAGATAATACACCGTCTGTTTTCTTTGATTTTGGGTATGGAGAAGGTTTGGAATTGGCGCATCGACATTGCAACGGTGGCGGATGGGTTGCTGATTCTGCACATGTAGAAGATACAGTTTATATAGGAGTTTATGCGCGCGTCTGTGGCGCGGCGATAGTATCAGGAAATGTACATGTAACCGATTGGGCAGAAATCAAGGACAGTGCTATAGTCCGGGACAATGTAAGAATCAAAGATAAGGCAAAAGTTCAAGGATATTCTTTAATTGAAGGGAAAGAGGTGGTCCTACTTTGTTGGACAGGTTGGCGGCGTTTTTAAGGTGGAATCCCGTTTCAACAATTATGCCGCCATTG
>PFTR01000106.1 GCA_002789675.1 Alphaproteobacteria bacterium CG_4_9_14_3_um_filter_47_13
CACCTTAAAAACGCCGCCAACCTGTCCAACAAAGTAGGACCACCTCTGATGTCGGCTTTAATTTCCACCGCAACCTCGTAATCTTCGGGCAGATCACCTTGCTCCTGCAACAATACCAAAGCCCGAAAACGGCGTTCACCGCAGATAATCGAGTGTTGTTTTTTTCTGCCTTTCGCATTGCCGACAATCAAGTTTTGAAGCAATCCGTCAGTTTTAATGGACTGCGCTAACCCTGCGATAGTGGCATCATCGAAAGTTTTTCTGGGATTTCCTGCCGAAGGCTGGATTTTTGAGAGTGGTAGTGTTTGAAATGTAGTCATTTTAAAGCTCCTTTTGCTTTGGTTAAAAGTGCGGGTTGCACTTCTTTCCTACGGGCCGCGCAGCGGCTTCAAAGCGCCGGGATCAGTCAAGCTCGAAACCCTTCTTCAAGAAGGGGCAGGCGAAATTTTATTGTCTTTCCTAGCGCAGCGACGGCAAAGCATTAAAATCTTCGTCTTTCGGGCTTTACGGAGACTGGTAAGACAAAAACAAAAGCCTTAATAACTTTTAAATTAACTATTCTTGATATAATATAATCTATATGCTATATCTTATTTAAGATAATTAACTTATAGGTTAATATATGAGCACGGAAACCGCGAGAAAAGCACTGGACAAGAAACTGTCTATTTTGCCGTCACTAGAGCAAATGAAGCGCCCGCATAAAGGCTGGATCAAGGCCGTGCGGGAAGCAGTCGGCATGACTTCAAAGCAACTTGCCGCCCGGCTTGGTGTTTCTCAGCCCCGCATTACAGCACTGGAAAAATCAGAAATTGATGAAACGGTGACGTTAGCCAGCTTGAGGCGCGCGGCTGAAGCTCTGGACTGCGCTTTGGTTTACAGTTTTGTTCCCAAAAAATCATTGCAGAGTACGGTAAAAAATCGCGCCCGTATCGTTGCCGCCCGGCTGATAGGCAAAGTTGATCATACCATGTTCCTTGAAGCGCAAAACCTCGATAAACTTGCGCTTGATGAAGAAGTGGAAGATCTCGCCATGCAAATTATCAGGGAAAAGCAGCGGCTTTTATGGGAGGATGCGAAGTGATCGACGATATTTTTGATGAGCCGGACGATGCCACGCCTTTAAGCGAAGAAGAAAAGCAGGGGTTGATCCCGTCTTATATTTCTACGCGCGCAGAATTGAACCAGGCCGAACAAAAAAACATCGTAAAAGCTGAAATCTGGGCTTTCACCAAAAAGCGCAATCCGCTTGATGTGGCCTTTTTGAAAGAGCTGCACAAAAAAATGTACGGGGATGTTTGGGAATGGGCGGGAGAGTTTCGCAAATCAGAACGCAATATCGGCATAGAAGCCTACCGGATAGAACCCGAACTTCAACAACTCGTAGGTGACACGCAGTACCAGGTCGGCCATGAGAGTTTTCCGCCGGATGAAATCGCGGCCCGGTTTCATCACCGGCTGGTTCTTATCCATCCATTTCCAAATGGCAACGGCAGGCATAGCCGTCTTGCCACAGATATTTTGCTTAAGTATCTCGGCGCGGAAAGATTCACCTGGGGAGCAGGGGATCTGGCCGCAAAAGGAGAGATAAGATCAAAATATATTGCCGCGCTTCAAGCCGCCGATAAGCATGATTACAGCCCTTTAATGAATTTTGTGAGGTCGGGCAAAAACTGAAAAGGCGGTTTTGGTCGCCCTGAGCGTAGTTGGACACGGTATTTAAGTTGAACGCTGTGAGAGAAAGCGTTTTTTGGGACAAAAATCAATATTTATTGGCTTTTCGCCACTCTCGCGGCGTTTGAAACGTCCCCGCCCAAAATCCTTTTTTGCTGCTCTGGGCCTGATCCTGGGCCGCTCGATAAAATCCATGACTGAAATATCTGTAATCTACTGCCCAGCCTGCACGTACCATAAGATCGGCAAGATCGTCGGCGGCAACAAAGCACTGTGCCACTGTACGGGTTTCGCTTTTAGCGCGGGGTTTTTCCTCACACCGCAGCTCGTCCGGATCAATCAAATTGACCAAATGTTCGCGGGCCTGCTGGCCGCAAGGATATTCGCGTCCGCTTTTCCAGCAAAACTGGTGCAACTCCACAGCATCAATTCCCCAGAGCCGTATTTCCTGAGTACCTAAAACAAAACTGTCCCCGTCTTTGACGTAGAGTTTTGTATCAGCCGCGGCCGGAGATAAAAGCCCGGAAAGCAGCAAAAACCCGAATAAAACCGCAACCTGTATGAATCGTGTTAATCTACACAGCATGGTTATTCTCTCCTCGTTTCAGCAACCCGAATATGGATCCATGAAGATTAAGCTCGCTTGTTTTCGCGCGCTGCACCATAGCCCGCAAATAACCGCCAGGATTGCGGACACGGTTTTCCGGCAAGTCCTGTTTTTGGTCGATTATCAGAACGCACATCGCAGCCCCAAGACGGCCGATATTGGTGCAGGCTTCCCCCCAGGCCGATTTGTGGATTCCGAGATCGGGCAAGAGCCGGTACGCCGCCTCAACAAGATCCCCCTCGTTCATGGGTCTGGGCTCCATAGGCATTTTATTGAGAAAGCGGGGAGAGGCCGCGTTAAGTATTTGTTTGAACGTAACCTCTGGATATTTTGCCCCAGATTCTTCCTCTTGCCGCACTTTGCCCCAAGCTCGATCTTTGCCTCTTGTCTCGGAACGATCCGCTACGCTTTCCTGAAAGCTAATGTCAGAATGACTACTTGTATCTAATTTATTAGATAAAGAATTGGTTGTAGAGTATTTGTGTGCGCTATCTGTGGCGTCCGTGGATGAACATTCTTGCGACAATTCACACACTTTTCCACTTTCTGACAACCGTTCTACAAGGCTCTGGGCTTCATTTAAAAGACTTTCATGCTGCCGGCTCATCTCTAACAGATTTTCAAGAGGCATATATGCGCGGATTGGCAGAGCAATCTCATCATAATGAACCTGCAGAGGGCGGGTATCATCAGGGTAGTCCATGACAATTTCACTCAGCAAGGCTCTAATGCGCGCGCGATAAGCCGAGATTTTGCGCTTTGTCTCCATCCACGCCACATCACGCATCTGTTTTTCGTGCATTTTTTTCTCTAATACCGGCCGTAAATGGGCGAGGGGGGAGAGATCAACGCCGTAGGCATAAATGATTTCCCCTGTTTCTGCCCGCACTCCATAGCGTTTATGGTTTCCTGAATCGTTCCAGGTCAAAGCGCCCACATCAAAAAGGGCCTGTTCTATCTTCTGGATCTGGCGATCACCAACACTAAAATGCAAGGCAGTCTTGTAAAGAGACTGATACACAATCGGCTGCGCTCCTTCCTCCCAATCCTGGGGCCGTGTAAACAGGATATAGTATTCCAGAAGCTCGATCATCTTGCTTGTAAAGCCAATTTCCCGGCCTGCGCGTTTAACCAACTTCAACAAATCGAAGTGGGTAACGCCTTCCGGCAGGCCGCTGAAGTCTTCTGCTATGGCGATTGTTTCCCTAAATTTGGGTGAACTCCGCCGTCCGCCACTGATGCCAGTGGTCGGCTGTAAGGTTTCTAAATGTGTCATAATTGTTTGGCTTGCCAGATCCCTGAAAGCAGGCCGCAAAAATCTATGCGAAAAAGTTACTTTTTCACTTGCGTCCTGATTCGATCAGCGATATATTTGGAATTAACGAATTACTTATATCGCTGATATTTAGCTAGACCGTGGCGCCAACCACGGTTTTTGCTTTTGTAGGTTCCGGGTTTTGCCCCTCCTTTCTGTTTTTGGTTGCAGTTTTACTCAAATCTTCCTTTTGAAAGTAGCCTGGGTATCAGGCTCGATGTGCTTTTATGGACATGAACGCCAAAAGAACTTTTGGCAGATTTCTGTCCGGCGAGACACCGGATACAAAACTCATCACAGATACGGTGGATAAAATCGTGCGTAACCTGTGAATCGACTCTGTATCAAACATTAGTATGCGGGATATAGCTATTTTATCAAGCCTTGCATGTAAAATAGATTCAAAAATAGAAAAATTTGAAATTCAAATTTCACTCAAAAACCTTCAAATTCAGTGAGTCGCGAAAGAATCATGATAAAGCGCAAACGCGTAGTGCTATAGCGTTTTGGGGGACTATATATTTTCAAATCGGTTCAAATCGACCGAATCGGCACCATTAACAAAGTATTCAAACAGCTTCAAAAATAGGCAAATCTGACTTTCAAAAAGCTTTAAAATCTGTAAGACTGTGATAAACATTAACTACACCGATTCTCACTGTCAGCTCAAAGCCTCAGTATTTTTGGTTCACAAGAAAATGAAAAACTGGAATTGCCATGTCGAATGCTAAAGCGGAAAAATCATCAAAAGAAGAAAATGTTAAGGACTTTGAGATTGATGGGCCATACGTGTCCATAGCTGAAGCCGCTTGGATGATACGAAAGACACACCAGACCATTAGAAACGCCATCAATGGGACAATTCAGGATAAATCGAAGCATATGTCCTCTACCAAAGGGCTTCGGAATGGCAAAAATCAAATCTTGGTAGAGATCGTCGAATTAGAGCGTTGTTTTGGAAAATTACGTTATCCACCAAGCTTTCACAAACAAAACGGGACAGGGAACAACACCTATGAAAAAGTCAAGGATATGGCCGACGATGAAATTCAAGCGGGCTATATCTACATCAAAGCAGAAAACAAGCGCTTAGAAGAAGAGCTGAACGAGCTGCGCCAAAAAAATAAACAGCTCCAGGATAAGGTTGATACGCTATCGGATGAAAAAAACACCTTCAAAAAACTGCATGAAAACTCTATGGCGATCATCAAAAATCAGTCTTCAGAATTAAAGTTGCTCCCTGATCTGTCGAAAAAGGGAGAGGAACAAGCAGAAAAGCAAAAAGAGCTTCTGACAGCCATAAAAACTCTTCAAGAAAACCAAAGCCAGATCGCCGCCAGGCTTGAACCCAAACCTAAAAAAAGATGGCTTCCGTGGGGATCGTCAAACGATGCAGAAAAAAAGCAGCTTGGAAAAGTAAAAGAAGCTTAGATACAATCTGAAAGCCTATAAATTCATAATTTAATTCGCATACAAAAGCGTGCGTTTCTTAACTCCCAGCCTTACAAGTGAACACTATGACCAACGAACCAGAGAAAAATTTTAGAGACTTCTTGATTGAAGAACGGGAGCGACGTTTTAACGAATTGCTCCCGGAAATTTATGGTTATGCAAAGGATAATCTTAACGATGGTTGCGATGTTCCGACCATGATCTGCGTCCTTATCTATACGGCCAAGCGTATCTATCTGGAAAACACGGTCATTGGTGAGAGTTTTTTTGAGGAATGCGTAACAGATATCCTTGAAGGCGGCGAGGGGCTTCACGTTCACAAACCTCTGGAATAAGATTAAGGGCAGAAGCTTAACG
>PFTR01000058.1:0-4095 GCA_002789675.1 Alphaproteobacteria bacterium CG_4_9_14_3_um_filter_47_13
TGTCATATCGGTAGATCCCTTTCGTTTTAATGTCAGAATTCCACCTTAGCAACATGTCCGATTTTCTGGGACCACCTCTGACTGTCATACAGACAGCAACAGAGCTAGGGTTCAATAACAGTAATATCTGGTTCAGGGACGGGATCTTCCATTACAAGCTGACTCTCGAGAATTATTCGGGAGATACCCTTAAACTGGGCTTTGGCTCAGATCTTAATCAGTCTCTTTCTGATGAATCCTGGGGGATTGATAATCTGAAAATCGAAAGTGTTCATAATATCACTTTAGTTTCTCAGGAGACTTTTGAAAGTGGAGCCTCCGGCTGGAATAATAATACAGTAGACAGCAGCGAAGCCAACTTCACTTCGTTTCTGGGTCGGCGAGGGGGAAGTGCCGGGCAACAGAGTTTATATAAAACATTTGATCTGCCGGGGCAGGAGCATATCGTCATAGAGTTTGATTTCTATAAAATTGACTCGTGGGATGGCGAGCATTTCGGGATTTTCATTAATGATACGCAAATACTCAATCATACATTTTATTCAACAACCTCTTCGGGAACGGGAACCGGTGCTTTTTCCGGCGGGACATACGAGAAGACGGTTATACAGACAGCAACAGAGCTGGGGTTCAATAGTAATAATATCTGGTTCAGGGACGGGATCTTCCATTACAAGCTGACTCTCGAGAATTATTCGGGAGGTACCCTTAAACTTGGATTTGGCTCGGATCTCGATCAGTCCCTTTCTGATGAATCCTGGGGGATTGATAATGTCACGGTTACCGCCATCGCGCCGGCAATGGACTCTCTCCATGGGGGTGCCGGCAATGATACATTGCATGGCGGCGAAGGCTCTGATTTTCTCTATGGCGATGACGGGATGGACATTTTGTATGGGGGCGCAGGTTCGGATGTTTTTGTTTTTGAAAAGAACTCAGCGTTTAACAACATAGACCGGATTGAGGATTTCAGCATAGCCGAAGGCGATGCTTTGGATATTTCCGATATACTTGATGGTTATACTCCGGGCGTGGATTCTATTACAAACTTCGTCCGGATTACTGACAATGGAACGGATAGTCTACTGGCCATTAATCAGGATGGAACCGGTAACACCGGCAATTTTTATACAATTGCTACAATCAGCGGCGCCATAGGTATGACAGATGAAAGCGCCCTTGTTTCCAACGGTAGTCTGATTGTTACTTAGGCCGGGTTCCTGGGCGCGTTTAAAAATGGTATTTTTTGAGTAGACAGTATCCTCTCTCTAGATACGAATGGCGGCACGGATAATTTTTACAGATTGCCAGACTTGTGAGCGCAACAGGATAACGGGTGAAATAGCACTGGTAGGCGGTAGAAATATTTTAGTTTGATCTTTGTATGAGAAGGGGATGAGTGTTGATAAATTAATCTTTGTACAGCAAAGATAAATATTTTTCGCCCTTGTCGCACAGGAGGGTAAAGACAGTTTTGATGGCCGGATTATCTTTTCTGATTTTGTTCGCCGCCCAGAAATTAGCGCCGCTGCTGGGGCCGACAAACAGGCCGTAATCACGCGCCATGCGTTTTGATTCTTCTATGGCGATATTGCTGTCTACAGAGATCACGGCATCAACTTCATGTTTGTGGCGTTCGTAAATTGTTGGAACAAAGCCATCTGAAATGCCTTCGATTTTATGATCGGCAACCATGCAGCATTCGATGGTTTTGGATTCTGTCGGTTCCATGGCAAATATTTTAATATCCGGATTATGCCATTGTTTGAGTGCCTGCGCGACTCCGATCAGGGTTCCGCCTGTGCCGACACCCTGCACAATGGCATCAATTTTCAGATTTTCGGGAAGCTGCGCGATGATTTCGCGGCCAAGCCAGTCGCGGTTTTCATCGACATTCCATTCATTATCGAATTGTGCCGGGCAGTAATAACCTTCCTGTTTGCCCAGTTCGATCGCCGCCGCACGAGCTTCATTGACCTGAAAGTGACCGATAAAGCGGATTTCTGCGCCGAAGCCTCTGGATATTTTCATCCGTTCGTTGCTGTAGCCTTCGGGAATCATAACGATCATTTTATAGCCTTTAACGGCGGCAATCATGGATAAGGCATTGCCTGTATTGCCACTGGTGGCCTCAACAATTGTATCGCCGGGCTTGAGAAGTCCTTCTTCCTCGGCTTGCTCAATCATATAATTTGCCATACGCGCCTTGATTGAGCCGGAAGGGTTCAGAAATTCCGCCTTGGCAAAAATACCATTACCCAGATCAAGGAGAGGGGTATTGCCGATATAGTCGAGAATTGATTTTTTCAATTTTGATATTTTTTCCTTTAGAAAATCTTCAGTCTATATATAGGGAAAATATTGCAAATAATCAAGATAGAAAAACAGCGTCTTGACTCTATCCGATCCTGTGGGCAATCTTGACTGTCAAAATAATAATAATTTTATTGCAGGGAGAGTTTGAGATGAAGAGTTTAAAGAGAGTTTTTGCAATGGCGATGCTAGGTGTTGCTCTTGCCGGTTCAGCCAATGTATTTTCTTATGAGGAGCCAGAGGCTATTATGGGAGAAAAGGCAACACTTCCGTCAAAGGGGAATACTTTACAGTCTCACTGGGAGCAAAAAGATAAGGAAACAGAGCTTCTTGCACGGAAGCATCAACTCTGTTATCAGGAAAAAATAAACTCTATTCTTCCATTGGAGCTTGAAGAGGCAACGGAAGAAATCGTTCAATTATTAAAAAGGTACGAGACTCCGAAAAGTTCTATGAAGGCATATGCAGACACCTATGTTCAAAGCCATTTTAAAGTGCCTGCTCATCGGGCTTGTTTTGAAGAACTTGATATCAATGCTCAGGATTTTAGTAAAAGAGTGCAGGACTATATGAAAAGACATGCTCCTGCGCCAGCACCGTAAAACATGACACAGATAAAAATGGCATTACAGACATCGGAGGCGGTTTTTCAGGCGAATAAAGCGGCCATGGAAATACTTGTTGCCGATCTCAGGGAAAAAGTGGCAAAGATCGAGCAAGGCGGCGGTGACAAAGCACGGGAACGTCATACGGGGCGTGGTAAACTGCTTCCACGCGAACGAATCACCCATTTGCTTGATGCAGGATCTCCGTTTCTGGAGTTCTCGCAGTTTGCGGCCTACAGGGTTTATAAGGATGATGTGCCTGCCGCCGGAATTATCACGGGTATAGGCCGTGTGGCAGGACAGGAATGCGTTATTGTCTGTAATGATGCCACGGTCAAAGGCGGGACGTATTATCCGCTGACGGTCAAAAAACATCTTAGAGCACAGGAAATTGCGCAGCAGAATAACCTGCCCTGTATTTATCTTGTCGATAGTGGCGGCGCAAACCTTCCGAATCAGGACGAGGTTTTCCCCGATAAAGAACATTTTGGCAGAATATTCTATAATCAGGCCAATATGTCGGCGCAGAATATTCCGCAGATTGCCATGGTAATGGGAAGCTGTACGGCTGGTGGGGCTTATGTTCCGGCAATGTCGGACGAGAGTGTTATTGTCAGGGAGCAGGGCACGATCTTTCTGGCAGGACCCCCTCTTGTAAAAGCCGCAACTGGCGAGGAAGTCAGTGCCGAAGATCTGGGGGGCGGTGATACGCATACAAGAATTTCCGGTGTGGCCGATCATCTGGCGGATAATGATCATCATGCGCTGGGGATTGCGCGGAAAATTGTGTCTCATCTCAACCATCGCAAGCAGGGAGCTCTGGAAATAAGGCCGCCGCAAGCACCCCTTTATGATCCGCAGGATATATATGGCGTTATTCCGCCAGATCTGAAAACGCCGTTCGAGGTGCGTGATGTGATCGCGCATCTTGTAGATAGTAGTGTGTTTGACGAATTTAAAAAACGCTATGGCACAACATTGGTCACAGGGTTTGCCCATATTCACGGCATGAAGGTCGGGATTGTTGCCAATAACGGTGTGCTTTTTTCCGAGAGTGCTTTAAAGGGCGCTCATTTTATAGAGCTTTGTAACCAGCGTGGTATCCCGTTGGTCTTTTTGCAGAATATTACAGGCTTCATGGTAGGTAAGAAATTCGAGCAGGGGGGCATTGCCAAAG
>PFTR01000058.1:4126-6181 GCA_002789675.1 Alphaproteobacteria bacterium CG_4_9_14_3_um_filter_47_13
ATTATGGCATGTGTGGTCGTGCCTTTAATCCGCGCATGATCTGGATGTGGCCGAATGCCCGCATTTCTGTGATGGGCGGCGAACAGGCCGCCACAGTCATGGCAACGGTGACACGCATGAAAAAAGAACGGGATGGAGAAGAATGGAGTCTGGAAGAAGAAGAAGAATTTAAAACGCCCATCCGTGAAACTTACGAAAAAGAAGGTCATCCTTATTACGCCTCGGCGCGACTCTGGGATGACGGGATTATTGATCCGGCAGATACACGCAAAGTTCTGGGGCTGGCTCTTTCGGCATCGCTCAATGCCCCGATTGAAGAAACAAAATACGGCGTGTTCAGGATGTAATCATGGGAATAAAATACCCTGATTTTGATCGGAAAAATCAGGATGGGTATGACGGTAATGATAAAAATTATTATTACAGAAATTTAGAAAAGACAAAAAGTTCTTTACCTCTTGTCGGCATGCATGAGTGTGATGTCTGTATTGTCGGCGCCGGTTTTACCGGATTGGCGACAGCCTATTTTTTACGCCATTCAGGTTTGAAGGTTTCCCTTATCGAGCGCCATAATGCGGGATGGGGTGCAAGCGGTCGCAATGGCGGTCAGCTTCTACCGGGCTGGTCAGCAGATATGGATTACATTGCACAGAAATACGGTACTGTTTATGCGCGCTGTCTTTGGGATTTCTCGGTAGAAGGAATCGATATTGTTAAATCCATTATTTCCGAGCACAAGGTTGATTGTGATTATAAATCCGGTGCATGTTACTTGGGGTATAAGGAAAAACATCGTGAAAAGCTTAAGCTCTATGCCAGTAAAATATCAGAAGATTACAACTATAATATAGATTTCAGAGAAGGGAATGATGTGGCGGCTATGACTGGAACAGATTTTTATTCCAGTGCAGTTTTTATGCCGGAGGCAGGACATCTTGATCCTTACAAATACATCCTTGAGCTGACGCAAATTTTAAAACAGTCTGGCATTACTTTCTTTGAAAATACGCCTGCTGAAAAAATTTCCGGTGAGGATGAGTCTTATATAATCAAGACACCGAACGGGATAATAAAAACAGCACATATTGTTTTATGCGGTGATGCTTATTTAGGGATGTTGATTCCGGAGTTGCGGCAAAAATATATTTTATCGCATTGTAATATGATTGCGACGAACCCGCTGGAAAATCAGGATATCATTATTCCACGTGATCTTGCTTGCTGTGAGTATACAATTTTTATGAATTTTTTTCGTAAGAGTGCGGATGGCAGTTTAATATTTGGAGGTGGTGATGCTTTAATGCCTGGCGTTAGCTTAAGGCATACCCGGAAAAAAAATATAAACTTTCTGGTTCAGCAGATGAGTACAATTTTTCCTTCGCTTGTGCATGAAAAAATACGCTATAAATGGGGAGGTTCTATGGCCGTGACGAGTTCTATGTTACCGAACGTAGGAGAAGTTATGCCGAATATTTTTTATGCGAATGGTTATTCTGGACACGGTTTTAATAATGCCCACAGGATGGGAAAACTTCTTGCAGACTCTTTGCTCGGAAAATGCAAAGGATATAAAGTTTTTGAACCTGTCGAAAACAAATTGTTTCATGGCTATGGGCAATGGGATCGGAGCTTTTTAGCAATGGGAATGATGTTTGAGCGATTGAAGGAGCGTTTCTGGAATTGATATTGTGAACGCTGTAATCGACTTTTCGTTGCGTTTCCGGCATTCGAGTTTATCGAATATCTTCAGGAAAGCGGATTTATTCCGGGGTTATAAATTTTTCTGATTTTTTATTCAGGCTTAATCTCTTTTTTAAGATTTTGCAGCATATCTTTGCCGATGATTTTTTCTATGAATTTTCTGTTTTCTGTTGTCATGGACAGATTCCGGTGTGACAGGTAAACAGACCTGCCGTAAGCCAGAAGCTGGTTGTCATCGGTGACGATGGCACCGGATGCTACATATTTTTCCATCTCGTCGGGGGAGAGAAGAATACCTTTTCTGACATCCTCTTCGGAAAGGTCACGCTCAACTCCTGTCCGTAAAAATCCGGG
>PFTR01000058.1:6224-6366 GCA_002789675.1 Alphaproteobacteria bacterium CG_4_9_14_3_um_filter_47_13
AGAATGCCTGTACTGGAAAGGGGATCAATCCAGAGAATGGAATTGGGGAAGACGCTATGAAATGTTCTGGCAATAGAGGCGCTGTAATAAGCAGGCACAAGATGGAAGGGCAGCCACTGCGCAATGACACCGTCTTCGCCGA
>PFTR01000058.1:6420-25713 GCA_002789675.1 Alphaproteobacteria bacterium CG_4_9_14_3_um_filter_47_13
CGAAGTTTGGCGGCATGGGTTCCAGCGTAATGACATCATATATTGTATTTGTACGCCGGATATAAGCGCGGCCATCCATAATGGTTTTATGGACAATTGGATCGTCCAGAACGCCTTCATTCATCGTAAAAAGATCGGCCATGCTAAAAACCTTTGCATTCAGATCAACAATATCAAGGGATTGAGGCTTTTCCCTGCGTACGGCATTGGCCGTCTGTCCCGTGCCAAAAGCAATGACGAGTGCTTTTTGGGGGTCAGGGTGCAGAAGCATCGGCATATGCCCCATCCATGGCATATAATGGGTGGGGATAAGATCGCCTTCCAGTCCGTCCAATTGTAGCGTGGCGATAAAACCGTTAATCACCAGCATCTTGAAACCGCTTTCGGCTTCGACAACGGAAATCGTGGCATCCGGCCCCTCATAGGTACGAAGGATTTTGGCAAGTTTAAGATTTCCGGTCAATGCGCTTGATTGTACCCGTGTTTTTCCAACACCGGATTCAAGAAAAACGGCGACGATTAAGGCCATGATTCCCAGAGAGGCAAGAACGATGCGTTTGTTTGCTGGCGCTAGAAAAAGCCCTGTTCCGGCGACAAGAAGCCCGGCAAGCCATGCTGTCTTTGCAAAGCCAATCGCAGGAAGCAAAAGCCAGCCGGCGCAAAGGGAGCCGAGAATGGCCGATAAAGCGTTAAAGCCATATAATATACCCCATTTGCGCGGATTATGTTGCTCGTCCAGCAGCCATGGCAGGGCAATGCCAAGCAGAAAAACCGGCGCGCCAATTACATAAAATGTCATAAAAAACCATTTTGTAAACAGCAGGAAAGGCGTGGGCGTAAACTGGTAGGCAATCAGATCAAAGCGCTCAATTACCGGGGTCATGGCAAGGGTCAAAATCCCTGCCCATGCGAGAAGTACACCAAGCGGTGCTTTGTTCTTTTTTAGAAGTGGTACAAACCGGGCGGCCAGACCCAGCGAGAGAAGAACGCAGGCCAGCATGATGGCAAAGGCATCTGTGGTGCTTCTAAAAGCCGATGTCAAGGAGCGAAACCATGATACTTCCAGCGCAAAAGTGGCAAAGCCTGTGACAAAAACCACCAGCAGCGCTACTGGCATGGCAAGCGACGGTCGGGCGGCGGATGTCTCTTCACTTTCTTTTGATGTGATGAAACTGTCTCCGCCCAGGATCAATGCTGCACTTCCAACGATAATATTAACGGCGGCAATGGTATAGCTGGCGGCGGTCACACCCAGTAAGGGAATCAGAAGAAATGCTGCGAGTAACGCTCCGGCAGCGGCACCAAGAGTGTTCAGTCCGTATAAAAGAGAAATAGATGTGCGGTACTGGCGGGCGGCAAGACCGATTACAGGAAGTGTTGCGCCCAGACATAGAGCCGGAATTCCAAGTGCCACAGTAATCCCCGCTAGATAAATCGCCGGGGCGCTCTCTGGTGCTGTGCTATAAATCTGGGTGTCAATCTTTTCAATAATGCGAAAAGCGGTTCCCAGCAATAATCCACAAATACCGACAATAAATTCCAGAATTCCGTAGAGGCGAAGCGGTTTTGTGGTTGTTTTATTGCGTAGTGCATGTCCCATAACAAGTGCGCCAACGGACATGCCTCCCATTGTGACCGCCAGTGTCAGTGCCGTTCCCCATGCCGATGCGCCAAGCGCCAGGGATGTTTTGAGCTGCCAGATGACTTCCCATGACAGCGCCGCGCAGCCGGAGAGAAGGACAAGAAGCTGGATGGCCATGCCTTCCTTGAAAAATGTATTTTTTGTAAATCGGGACATGACGATCACTATGATGATAAACGATCGCTAATTGTAGCTGATTATAAGTCTGTGAGGCAAGCGGGCTTTCCATTATAATTGTAAAGAGACTCTAGCCATAAGGGAGCGTCTTCTTTATAAAAAAGAGCAGGGTGTATTTTTTATTGGAAATAGACAGATCATGACCGAAGACATTATATTACTGACATTCGAGGAACAGGGCGTAGCGCGGGTGAGGCTTAATCGTCCGGATGTTCATAATGCGTTTGATGAACATATGATTGCGCGGCTCGCGGAGATATGGGATGAACTTGCGGTGCGGGATGATGTGATTGCTGTTGTCATCGAGGGCAAGGGAAAAAGCTTTTCGGCGGGAGCGGATCTGAATTGGATGAAGCGTGCGGCAGATTATACTTTAGAGCAGAATGAGGCCGATGCGCGGGCGCTTGCAACGATGCTCCATAAGTTTTATACGCTTCCCAAGCTGACTGTCGCGTTGGTCTTTGGCGCAGCGATGGGCGGGGGGCTTGGGCTTGTGTCCTGTGCGGATATTGTGATTGCTGATGAAAACGCAAAATTTGCGCTCTCCGAAGTCCGGATCGGCCTTATTCCCGCAACAATTAGCCCTTATGTGATCCGTGCCATGGGCGCACGTCATGCCAAACGCTATTTCCAGACCGGCGAGCGCATTGACGCCAGAAAAGCCTACGAAATCGGACTTGTCCATGAAATTGCGCACAGGCCGGAGGATGTGGAATATATGCTGCACCGGCTGCTGCTTGATCTTCGTGCCAACGGCCCAGTTGCAATGGGGCAGGCAAAGGCATTATTTTGTGATGTTGTCGCCGCACCGCTTGACCAGACACTGCTTGATAAAACTTCGGCACGGATTGCCGCCATCCGCGCCACACCGGAAGCCAGAGAGGGGCTGTCTGCCTTTCTGGAAAAACGTAAGGCGGAATGGGCGAAAGAATGAGCGCAGAACAAATTATCCATGATGTATCTCCGAATTATAGCGGAGGAAAACGGGTGCCATGGTGGGGGAAGCTCGGGGTCAAGCTGGTGCTGGCGCGGATTCCGTTTGCTTATACCGTATGGTCAAAGCTTGGCATTTTTGCGCATAGCAATAAAAAAAGCGGCTATGGGCGGGTTTATGAAGGCTTTATCAAGCATCTGAAGGCGTATCAGGAAATAAACGGGGCGTTGCCGGAAACATTTCTGGAACTGGGCCCCGGGGATAGTGTGGGGCGTGCCGTATCGGCGGCTTCTGTCGGGGCAAAGAAAATGTGGCTGGTGGATGTCGGTGATTTTGCCACGCGTGATGACGCACACTATAAAAATCTGTTTTCCTACGCTCTTGAAAAAGGCGGTCATTTTGAAGGGATGCCGCAGGATTATGCGCGTGACTCTGTGCTTGATTTCTGCCATGCCGAATATAAGACAGATGGCCTTGCCGGATTGAAAGATATTCCGGCGGATACTGTGCAATTCTCTTTTTCCGATGCCGTTCTTGAACATGTACGGCATGGGGAGTTTGCACAAACGATGAAGGAGCTTTACCGTGTGACAACTCCCGGCGGGGTGCATCGTCACTGGGTTGATTTGCATGACCATCTTGGCGGGAGGCTGAATAACTTGCGGTTTCCGGCAGGTTTTTGGGAAAGTGATCTGGTTGCCCGCAGCGGTTTTTATACCAACCGTCTTTCCATGCAGGAGATTGTCTCTATGGCAGAAGCCGCTGGCTTTAAAGTCACCATTCCCGTTATCAGCAAATGGCCTGCCGTTCCGACACCGAGAGAGAAAATGCACAATGATTTCAAGTCGCGCAGCAATGATGAGTTATGCGTGTGTACATTTCTGATGGTGATGAGGAAATGATTCTGCGGAAAGGACTGGCGGCCGTAACCATTGTTGTGATGATGATGTCTATCCCCGCACATGCTTCTGATCTGTGCCGTGAGGATATTGCCGCCTCAGTGGCAATTGTCAAAGGTATGGCGGATTATAAGGCGGCGCTGGATGCGGGATATGGGGCGTGTGCTGTGAGCTATCCTGAAAAATTTGAGCCGTTCGAAAAAACCGTTAGGGTCATGAAAACCAATATGCAGAAGGAACTGGATCAGGCGCTGTCTGTTCTGGACTTGCGGATTTCAGGCGCTAAATCCTGTGCGGGGGAGCGCGAGAAAACAACAGCGTTGCAGAATGAAATGCATAAAATGATCAGCAGCCAGTACAAGAAATCCTATAACCGCCGTCACAAAATCATGTCAAAGGAAGGTCTTGTCAGTGCCGCGCAGGATAGCTGCCTGCTGATGCAGGGTATGTTGGAAAAATATGACCGCCATTATGATGATTATAAAAAACTTCATTTTATTCTTTATGAATCTTCAAAAAAACAGGGGAAAATGACTGGTCTTATAAAACGTGCTGATTATAAAGAATTTGAAAAATCCCGCGATTCCCTTACGATTGAAGCGCCGTCATTCCGGGCGGATGCGAAAAATTCTACGCCGGAAAAATGAGATTTCTCCGGCTTTGCAAGCCGTTCGAAATGACAGGCGTTTTGTAGCCTCTCTTCTTCTTCATTCATCAATTTATTTATAAAGAAGGCTTATGCGGGCATTGCGGACAAGCGGCGGCTTGTAGTGTGTCAGGCGTTATCTTTTCCATGGTAATGGTTTTATTTTCGAGTGTTGCCAGATGCGTGTGATATTTGATGATGCGTTCATCATGGGAAATGCTGAGAACAATTGTATCTTCCGGAATTTCCCGAAGCAGGAGGCTGTAAAGCTGGTCCGTTGTCTCAGGATCAAGGGAAGCGGTTATTTCATCCGGTATCAGAATATCCGGTTTATGAAGCAGCGCCGTGGCAATCAGAAGTTTCTGTTTCTGCCCGCCGGAGAGAATGCTGCCATTTGTGAACTCATCCCCTTTTATAACCTGCCGTGCCATAAAAAATGTTGTGTTTTGTGTGAGATAATCTGCCATATCGCTTGCCCTGCTTGCCAGTGAAAGGCGTGTCGGCGCCCATGCCATCATATTAAAAAATTTTCGCAGCGGCTCTGTCGCGGCTCTTGATTTTTTTCTGGGCAGGGATGATGTCGCATTAAAAATAGCGGCAAAAGGCTTTTTGATAAAATCAAATGTTTTATGTACCAGTTGCCTTGATGCATCATTAAAGATTTTTTCCAAAGGCAGGGCGGCGATGAATTCGGCCGCTTTCGTCACGCTGCTTTTGTTGTGAAGGACAAGCTCAATGGAAAGCTGTTCCTGCATCATTTTAATAATATGATCGATCTGCGTTTTATTGATTCTTATGATCCTGTCGCGGTCATCGGTATCTTTATTTCCGATATAATCATGGAGGTGCTTTTGCAGTTTTTTTGTAAAAGAGCGGGTAAGGGTCTTGATTTCGGCTGGTGTGTATATTGAGAGCAGCGCCCCGTTTTTTTCGACAAGATCAGGCAGGGTCTGGGAAAGCCGTTCATATAAAGGGCGGCTGAGCGCGATATCAAGGGCATCAAGAAGATTGTTGGATAAAATAGAGAAATTTTCTTTTGGAGGAAGTTGTGGCAGTTTATTTTTGAGTAGCGCAGAAAATTTCTCCTGAAAATATTGTCTTTGCGTCTCCGGCGTAAATTGCACGAGGGTAAATTGTTCTTTCACCAGAAGATTAATCCGTGATTGTATGTCATGTTCGATGGTCTGCCATTTCTGCGCCGTTATTTTTTCTGCAGCGAAAGGTGCAAGAATTTTTTCGATATCGGAAAGTAAATCATTGATCAGGATTTCTGTCTGTTGTCCCGGAATATGCTCGATCAGTTTTTCCAGCCTGACTGTTTTTAGAACGCGGGTCAGATCTCTGTCATCTAACGTACATTGGTCATCAGGTGTAAGATTAAGGACGCCGCGCAAAGTAACATCGGGGAAATAGGGTCTTTGTGCCATGCCCATGATTTTAATATTTTCCGGCAGGGTGATGATGCCCGAGCCGTAATCCCAATGACCAAGAAAACTTTTTGCCACGGTCGTTTTTCCGGTTCCTGACTCACCGCGCAGAAGAACGCGTTCTCCTTTTTCAAGGGTGAGATTGACATTCTCGACAAGGGTCTGGCCGCTGGGTATTCTGACGGTAAGATCGCGGACATGAATGGCGCGGCTTCCGTCTTTATGTGTTGTAGAAAGAATATAAGGGGTTTCCTGTTTTTCCATCCTGATGCCCCTTTATGATATGGCTGGTGGTGTAGGGGAAAGTCCGGCCCTGGCGCTGGCCTGCCGTTTTTCTTCTTCGATATAGGCTGCGGCATCGGTGGCCTGATCCAGTGCATAGATACGTTGTGAAGTGGCAATCCAGTTCGAAAGCTGTTCAAAGCGATTGACAATAAAACTAAGGGAGCTGTTCACACGATTAAAGGCATAGTTCAGTGTGGCAACCGTTCCCATTGACCCGGTTCCTGCCGCAACGGCAGAAAAAGCCACAACAAGATAAGGAAGAGGAATAGAGAGATTCCCGACGGTTGAGTCCATGACGATCATTTTGACTTGTGTCGAAATTTCCCGCACCGAATTTGACATCACAGGTCTTATACGGCCTTTCACCAGATCTTTTTCAATATCTTCACTGTTTTTCAGGGCAATCTGTCCGGTATTATTGTGAATGTTGTCAGTTGTCCGCCTTAAATTTGCTTCAACCCGTTGCTTGTTCCGATAAATTTCGGGAAGTTTATAGGCAACAGAGGTTGTTAAAGCCAAAAGAACGGCAGAATACGCCAGTCCGATCCAGAAAAATCCACCAGGAACGCCCATGACCGGCCCCATATCCAGTAGCTCTCCAGAGAATTTGGCAAGCGTCATTCCGGCTGTTGTAACACCGGTCAGTAAGGAGACAGATGCGGATGTAAATTTATCAGGGTCTTCCTGAAGACGTTGTCCCGGATTGTCAATATTGTTAAATATATTCTTGATGCGCTCGAACGCTTTATTGTCCGTGTATTTTCCAGTGTAGTATCCTGTTGACCAGCTGCGCCAGCGCAATGCCAGAAGTTGCGCCGAT
The DNA here is from genome assembly GCA_002789675.1 of Alphaproteobacteria bacterium CG_4_9_14_3_um_filter_47_13. Taxonomy (GTDB): domain Bacteria; phylum Pseudomonadota; class Alphaproteobacteria; order Micavibrionales; family Micavibrionaceae; genus UM-FILTER-47-13. The sequence continues at coordinate 13,251 of PFTR01000058.1, forward strand.
TCATAGGCGGTAAAGGAGGCTGCTGCGAATTTAAGAACGATGGTGCTAAGATCTTTGCTGTTCCAGAGTGTTTCCAGCGCTTCTCCTGTTTGTTTGTTAAAAGGGTTTTTCAGGTTCTGAAGTGTTTCCCACGGATGTTGAAAAAAATCAGGAAGATGGATGTTTTGTACCGCGCTGTTAAACGCTGTGCTCAATAGATTCCCGCTATTTTCGATGAAAGCGCCAAAACAGAGATTCCAGAGATCATTCAGTTTGCTTTTGACTTCCGGAAGGTTCCTGAGTCTGTCACTGAGAGTGTTGCCAAAATCTCTGAGTTGATCAAGTATTTCGGGATGGGTAGAAACTTTTTCGGCAAAGCCGGGATAATGCATAAAAAGAGTTTCCAGGGTCGGATTTTTGCCAAGCAATTCTTTTAGCTCTGCATGAGAAGCAATCAAATCCTTGAATTGTGGATCCTGAAGAATTTTAGAACCATCAGGAAACTTCAGCAGCATTTCATTCAGAAGCGGGTTATCCGTCAGTGTTTCCTGTAAGGCCGGATAATGATCAATAATATTGGTAATAATTTCAGGTCTGTGTGCGGTGACGATATTTGATTCCTGAAGGACTGTATTGGTCAGCGTTCCTATCCAGTTACCAAAATCAGCGGTCATATCAACCGAAAAACTGTTCAAATATAAAGCAGCGCTCAATAACCCAATGGCCATCACAAGCTCTTTGGGGCCTGCTTTGGTTATGTAGGGAGAGAGGACACCGAGAACAGAGCGCATTTTACCATGCGGAGTCTCCAGCGCGCTGGCCTCCATAAGCTCTTTTTTTCTTTTGGCAGAGAGTTTGATCGGTTTCTGTTTATAGGAAAAACCGCCATCTATGGCGGATTGCATGCTGAAGTGGTAACACAGTTTTTTAAACGGATTCTCCATCCTCGAGAGCAGCCTTCTGGAAAACAATTGATGTTATGGGATGGATATTACTTATGTAATTAAATTTCGTCAAGTTATTTATCCTTGTAATTCAGTATTTTTTGCCGATAGTGCAAATATAAGTTTTTAAAAAGAGGATTATCGGTTGGATATCCATACAATATATGCGGTGATCGGGTTTATGCTGGCGGCTTACGCGGTAATCGGGAATGATTCCGTGCAGACGCTGGGGACGTTTATTGCCTCCAATAGCAAAATATTCAAATGGTACTGGCTCTGGCTGGCGGCAGCGCTGGTTTTGGCAGGAACACTGTTTGCGGGGTGGTTTCTGAATGATGGTGATATTTCATGGGGACGGCTGGATAAAATTCCGGCTGTTCAAATCCAGTGGTATCATGCGGCGGCGCCTGCGGTGCTTGTTTTATTGACGCGGATGGGGATTCCGGTTTCTACGACATTTCTGGTGCTCTCGACATTTGCCTCGACGGTTCTACTGGAAAAGATGCTGGTAAAAAGTGTAGTGGGCTATGGTCTGGCGGCGATTGTGGCCTATGTGACATGGCTGGTTTTGGCGCATTTTCTCAATGAAAAATTCAATAGTGTCAAGAAAGAGCATCGGCCATTCTGGCGGACATTGCAATGGTTCTCGACAGGATTTCTCTGGTTTTCCTGGCTTTCGCACGATATGGCCAATATCGCGGTTTTTATGCCGCGTCAGTTACCATTCACTTTGTTGATTTTATCCATTGGTGTTTTAAGCGCATGGCTTGCTTATATTTTCTGGAGTCATGGCGGAAAAATCCAGAAAATCGTGCTGGAAAAAACAGGGTCACGCTTTATGCGCTCGGCGACGATTATTGATCTGGTTTATGCGTTTTTGCTGCTCTATTTCAAGGAAATGAACAGCATTCCTATGTCAACAACATGGGTTTTTGTCGGATTACTCAGCGGACGGGAGCTTGCTATTGCAACCGCCCACCGTGCTGATTACCATTTTGGCTATGTCTTTCCGATTGTTGGAAAAGATTTTCTGAAAATGATGGTCGGCCTTGCGGTGTCGGTTGCGCTGGTGCTGGCTATCCACTACGTGTTTGATCCGGTGACGATGGAATAGGGTGTTCAGCTTATTGTAAAATCACCCTTAACGCGCCATGTACCGTCATCCTCTCTTTGAACCGGTACGTTCAGGAATTGATTGTATTCCAGACGATGTGTTGTTTCTGTAATATCCGGCATGTTCGCACGGACTTGTATATTATAGCAATGAGTTATGTGGCTAGCAATTTCCGTAAGTGTTGGATCATTTTCTGTTGGAACCATAATAACATATTGGCGATCGTTGTTCCCATGAACAGTGGTTTGTTTCATTGTGACTTCTTTGCCTTCAAACTGGCGTGATAGGCCTTTAATGCTTCTCATTCTTTTCTCCTTTGTATGTAAATTTTTGTTAGGTTATGTAATTAACGGAACGTGTATATTACGAAAAGGGGGTCGTTGTCAAATTTGCCCCTGAATTTTGTTACAATGCCCGGATTATAACTTTGCAGTGCAGCAATATAAGGGGATGGATATTTGTGGCGGGAGCGGTTATCTTACTATTATACTCCTTATAAAACCCGATAGGAAATCATGGCCAGAACAGCACTCAAATTAAAAGATGTCGCGCTTGAAGATAAATTTACGCTGGAGGAGGGAACGGCCTTTATTTCCGGTTTACAGGCTTTGGCGCGAATTCCGATTGTCCAGCGCCGCCGTGACATTGCTGCAGGACTCAATACGGCGGGTTTTATCTCGGGCTATCGCGGTTCGCCGCTGGGATCTCTTGACCGGGAGCTGGCGCGGGCAGGGCGGTATTATAAGGATCTTGATGTCAAATTCATGCCCGGCGTGAACGAGGATCTGGCGGCAACGGCAGTCTGGGGAACGCAGCAGGTCGGATTGCTGCCCGAGCCGCAATATGAAGGCGTTTTCGGCATGTGGTACGGCAAAGCGCCCGGTGTTGATCGCAGCGGTGATGTCATGCGCCATGCCAGTGCCAATGGTACGGCGCCCAAAGGCGGTGTTCTGGCGATTGTCGGGGATGATCATGGCTGTAAATCCTCAACATTGTCCTGCCAGTCCGATCATATGCTTTATGCGATGCAGATTCCGACATTATATCCTTCCAGTATTGAAGAATTTGTCGAATATGGGTTGCTCGGGATTGCGATGTCCCGTTTTTCCGGTTGCTGGACAGCGATGAAAGTGACAACGGCGACAGTGGAAACAACGGGAACGATTGATTTGTCCCGTGAGAATCACGAGATTTTGATGCCGGATGAAACCGAATTTGAAATGCCGCCGGGCGGGCTTCATATCCGTCTTGGCGATACGCCGCGTGATATTGACTGGCGTTTGCAGAATTACAAGCTGTTTGCCTGTCATGCGTTTGCGCGCAAAAACAGAATTGACCGGACGGTGATGGATTCGCCCAAGCCGCGTTTTGGCATTATTACCTCTGGTAAATCCTATGGTGATGTCCGGCAGGCTTTGATCGAGCTTGGCATTACCGATCAAGTTGCCAGAGATATCGGTCTGCGGCTTTATAAGGTCGGCATGACATGGCCGGTCGAGCCGGAAGGCATCAAGCATTTTGTCGAAGGACTGGAAGAAATTCTGATTGTCGAGGAAAAACGCGAATTCATCGAGTATCAGCTCAATCAATATGTTTATAATTGGGAAGAAGGCAAACGTCCCCCGATTATTGTTGGAAAATATGACGAACACGGCAAGCATCTCCTGCCGCTGGAAAACGATCATAGTGTTGGCATGGTCACGCATGTGATCGCCAGGCGCCTGAATCGTTTCTACCATAATGAACAGGTCGAGAATGCTTTGAAATTCTACGCAGAATATGAAGCGCGGGAAAAAGAGTTTCTGCCGCCTTCTCTGCGTAAACCTTATTACTGTTCCGGCTGTCCGCATAATACCTCAACCAAAGTGCCGGAGGGAAGCTTTGCGATGGTGGGCATTGGCTGTCATTATATGGTGCAGTGGATGGACCGGAGTTCGGCACTTTGTACGCATATGGGCGGGGAGGGCGTGCCATGGGTCGGCGCGTCACCTTATTCGAATACCAAACATATTTTTGCCAATCTGGGTGATGGCACGTATTTTCATTCCGGCTCACTGGCGATCCGCCAGACTGTCGCGGCAAAAGTAAATATTACATTCAAGATTCTTTACAATGATGCCGTGGCGATGACGGGCGGGCAGGCTGTCGATGGAGATCTTCCCGTTCATCGTGTGGCGCAGCAATGTATTGCCGAAGGGGTCTCTAAATGCTGGATTGTCTCGGAAAATCCGGATGTTTATAAAGACAGTCAATATATCCCCGCCGCAGTTCCGGTCTTGCATCGTAAATGGATGGATACCATTCAGAAGGAAGCGCGGGAAACGCCGGGAACAACAATTATTATTTACGATCAGACCTGCGCCGCTGAGAAACGCCGTCGCCGTAAGCGCGGACAATATCCGGATCCGGCCAAGCGTATTTTTATCAATAAAGCAGTTTGCGAAGGCTGCGGGGATTGCTCGGTGCAATCAAACTGTATGGCGGTGCAGCCACAGGAAACTGAATATGGTCGCAAACGCAAAATTAACCAGTCGATGTGTAATAAGGATTTTTCCTGTCTGAAAGGGTTCTGTCCGTCTTTTGTGACGGTGCTGGGCGGCGAGCCGCGTAAGACGAAAGCCAGTGGCGTTGATGAATTGCTGGCATCCGTGCCTGATATTAAAACGCCTGTTCTGGGGGATCATGCCTATAATGTTCTCGTGACGGGGATCGGCGGCACAGGCGTTCTGACGGTGGGGGCGCTGATGGGGATGGCGGCGCATCTGGAGGATAAACATTGCCGCATTCTTGACCAGACAGGGTTGGCGCAAAAGGGCGGCGAAGTTCTCTCCCATGTCAGGCTTGCGGGGGACAGCGATGAAATGCGGACGGGGCATATTATTACCGGTGGTGCGGATTTGCTGCTGGCCTGCGATATTGTCGCGGCTGTTGGAAAAACCGCGCATGAAACGCTGAATCCGGAACGGACAAAAGCCGTTGTGAATACCAACAATACGCCTGTGGCAGAATTTGTGCTTCATAACAATGTTGATTTCCATGATACACAGATGAAGCAGGCTTTGAATGACAGCACGATAGAAACAGATCGTCATTATGTGCCGGCAACATCATATGCGATGACATTGCTTGGCGACGAGATTGCTACAAATGTTTTTATTCTTGGCTATGCGTGGCAGAAGGGTCTGATCCCGCTACATCGCGAAAGTCTGGAGCGGGCAATCGAGCTGAATGGTGTGGCAATCGAGGCCAATAAAAAAGCTTTTTCCTTTGGTCGTCTGGCGGCATATGACCCTGCAAAAATTGAAGAGATGGCAGCAGAAGTGCGGGGCGATAAGGAGAGTGAAACAGTCGCTGTAACGCTGGAGGATATCATTGCCAAACGTGCTGCCTATCTTGCCGACTACCAGAATGAATCCTATGCGAAGCGTTATACGGATATGGTTGCGCGGGTACAGGAAAAAGAGAAAGCAATTGCAGGGGATAGCACTATTTTATCAGAAGCGGTGGCGCGTTCTTACCACAAGCTTCTTGCCTATAAAGACGAATATGAAGTGGCGCGTCTTTATACCAATGGCGCGTTTTTGAAAGAGCTGAAATCCACCTTTCAGGGTGATTATAAAATCAGATTTAATATGGCACCGCCGATCATGGAGAAGCAGGATCCTGCCACAGGCCGTCCGCAAAAACGGGAGTTCGGATCATGGATGCTCGGGGCGCTCGGGGTTCTTGCCAAATTCAAATTCCTGCGTGGAACACCACTTGATCTTTTCGGTTATCACAAAGACCGTAAAGCAGAACGTGATCTGATCCGTCAATATGAACAGGATATGGAAGCGGTTTTGCAGCATCTGGAGAAAAAGAATATGGCTCTCTGTGCTGAAATTCTATCTCTTCCCGATGAAATTCGTGGCTATGGCCCCGTCAAGGAAGGCAATATTAAACGTGCAGGAATGAAACGTGATCTTCTTTTAAAGAGACTGGCGGATCCTGTGGAAGGAGATACCGCAAGGAAAGCGGCGTAAAAACAGGAATGATTTTGGTATAAAAGCTCAGCGGGTTTCTTCAAACAATTCTCGTCCAATAAGCATCCGGCGGATTTCACTTGTTCCGGCGCCGATTTCGTAGAGTTTGGCATCGCGCAGCAGGCGGCCTGTCGGATATTCGTTGATATAGCCATTTCCCCCCAGTGTCTGAATGGCCTGCAATGCCATTTGTGTGGCGGCTTCGGCGCTCATGAGAATGCATCCGGCAGCATCCTTGCGTGCAGTTTCTCCACGGTCGCAGGCTTGCGCAACAGCATAAACATAAGCACGCTGCGCGGACAGGGTTGTATACATGTCGGCAATTTTTCCCTGCATAAGTTCAAACATGCCAATCGGGGTTTCGAATTGTTTGCGTTCATGGATATAGGGAACGACAATATCCATGCAGGCCTGCATAATGCCTAAAGGGCCACCGGAAAGAACAACGCGTTCGTAATCAAGGCCGCTCATGAGAACGCGAACACCTTTTCCGGTATCGCCCAGAATATTTTCTTCCGGCACTTCGCAATCGGTAAAGACAAGCTCGCAGGTATTGGAGCCGCGCATTCCGAGTTTGTCGAGTTTTTGCGCGGTAGAAAATCCTTTAAATCCTTTTTCAATGATAAAGGCGGTAATGCCCTTTGCGCCTGCCGCAGGATCGGTTTTGGCATAGACAACAAGTGTCTGTGCCTCGGGACCATTGGTGATCCACATTTTATTGCCGTTTAAAATATAGCGATCCCCTTTTTTATCGGCGCGGAGTTTCATCGAGACAACATCCGAACCACTGCCCGGTTCACTCATTGCCAGTGCGCCCGGATGTTCGCCGCTAACCAGTTTCGGAAGATATTTTTTTTTCTGCGCTTCTGTCCCGTTGCGGTTAATCTGGTTGATACATAAATTGGAATGTGCGCCGTAGGACAAGGCGATAGACGCGCTGGCGCGGGATATTTCTTCCATCACCACGACATGGGCAAGATAGCCCATATCCACGCCGCCATATTCTTCGGAAACAGTCATGCCATGCAGACCCATATCACCGAGCTTGCGCCACATTTCCTGCGGAAATTCATTTTTCTCGTCAATGGCGGCAGCCCGTGGCGCGATTTCCGCTTGCGCAAATTTACGCACTTCCTCGCGCATCATTTGAATTTCTTCGGGATGGTCGAATTTTAATGACTGGTATGCGATCATAACTGTTCCTTTATATAGCGGGCGGTTTCAAGGATTTTATCAAGACTGACTCCTGTTTCAATACCAAGGCTGTTCAGCATCTGCAACACATCTTCTGTTGCAACATTGCCGGAAGATCCTTCGGCATAAGGGCAGCCGCCCAATCCACCGACTGAAGAATCAATAACTGTAATTCCCTGTTCCAGTCCCGCTTTGATATTCTCCAGAGCGCGGCCATAGGTCGCGTGGCAATGAAGGGCAAGATGTGTACCGGGAACATTTTCTTTGGTAGCCTCAATCATGGCTGTGATCGAGTCCGGTGTCCCGATTCCGATCGTATCACCCAGAGAAATTTCATAGCATCCTGCCTCAAAAAGTGTTTTTGAAACAGCCGCAACTTTTTCTGGTGCAATGTCTCCTTCATAAGGACATCCGGCAACGCAGGAAACATAACCGCGTACTTTAATATGATGGTGCTGTGCAAGTTTTATGACAGGAGTAAAGCGCTCGATACTTTCTGCAATCGTGCAGTTGATATTTTTCTGTGTAAAAGATTCTGAAGCCGCCGTAAAAATTGCAATCTCTGTGACGTTCGCTTTGATTGCTGCCCTCATTCCTTTTTCATTGGGCACAAGAACGGGATAGGTTACGCCCGGCCTGCGGGTTATTTTTTCCATGACTTCGGTCGCATCGCCCATCTGCGGGACAAAACGCGGGGAGACAAAACTTGTGGCCTCGATATGGGTCAGTCCCGTTTCGGACAGGCGGTTGATAAGCGCGACTTTCACATCAACAGGAATGATTTTTTTTTCATTCTGTAATCCGTCACGGGGGCCGACTTCATAGAGTCTGACTTTGGAAGGAAGTGTCACGCCTTGTCTCCATTCTGAATCCAGACCAGCAATGCACCATCCTGTACCTGGTCATTGGCGGAGACAGGAAGTTCTTCGACGGTACCGGCGCATCCGGCGCGGATGGTGATCTCCATTTTCATTGCTTCCATGACAAGAAGCGGCTGGTTTTTTTCAACCCTGTCACCCTGTTTGACCAACACATCGACAATCTTCCCCGGCATCGGGGTGATGATCCGGCCTTCTTCTGTGCCTTCTTCCTCGCCACTTCCCTGTCCGTATAAGTGAAATTCAAGAACGCGGCCTTTGTGAAACATGGCTATCTGGTTGTTATAGGCAGCGATCAGGGCGCTGAATTTAATACCGTTTATCATGACGGTCAGAATCCTGTTTTCAAAAGAAAGAAAAGAAACTTCGTTGTTGCCATCCTGCTTGAAAATAAAATCCGTGCCTTTGCAGCAGGCCGTCAGAAGAACAGGTCTATTTTTATTGACAAGAGTGAGCGTATGTTCGGTCATGCCATTGACACGCCAGTGGTCACGGGAGTCCCAGGGATCTGTGCCAGCGTTTGTAAGGCCCTGTCCCGTTAGAAAATAAACTGCTGCAAGAATTTTTTCGTTGTCATCGGCAAGGCCGTAATGTTCCGGCACAAGATCTGCTATGTGGCGCGGGATAAAACCTGTGTCAATATCGGCAGTGATAAAATCTTTTTGCGCAAAAATATTGGCAAGAAATTCCTGATTTGTGGCGAGTCCTGCCACGCCTGTCTGTTCGAGCGCTTCCTGCATTTTATGAAGGGCTTCAGTACGGTTTTCCCCGTGTGTGATAATTTTGGCTATCATCGGATCATAATGAATCGTGACATCATCGCCTTGTGCAACACCTGTATCAATACGGGCAGAGGGCATAAAAAAGTCATGAATTTTTCCGGCCTGCGGAAGAAATTCGTGAGAGGGATCTTCGGCGTAAAGACGTACTTCAAAACTATGGCCATTGCATTTTATTTCATCCTGTTTTAAAGGAAGCACTTCACCGGAAGCCACGCGCAACTGCCATTCTACAAGATCAGATCCGGTAATCATTTCCGTAACCGGATGTTCGACTTGCAGACGCGTATTCATCTCCATAAAGAAAAACTCATGGGTTTTTGAATCCATGATGAATTCAATGGTTCCTGCGTTTTCGTAGCCAAGTGCTTTAACAGCTTTAACGGATACCGCGCCGAGTTCTTCCTGAATTTTTTCCGGTAGACCGGGGGCAGGGGCTTCCTCGATGATTTTCTGATGGCGGCGCTGCAGACTGCAATCCCGCGAAAATAAATGGACGGCATTGCCACGGGAATCACCGAACACCTGCATTTCTACATGGCGCGGTTTTGTAATATATTTTTCAATCAGAACATGCTCATTGCCAAAACTGGCTCGGGCTTCGCGCTTGCAGCTTTTCAGGGCTTCGGCAAAATCATCTTTTGTTTCGACAAGTCGCATCCCCTTGCCACCACCGCCCGCAACTGCTTTGATGAGAACGGGAAAGCCAATCTTGTTTGCTTCCTGCTGTAAAAATACGGCTTCCTGATTTTCTCCCCGATAGCCGGGGACAACGGGAACACCCGCTTTTTCCATGATATCTTTGGCACGGTCTTTTAATCCCATCGCATTGATGGATTTTGCCGAAGGGCCGATAAATTTAATGTCGGCGGCATCACAGGATCTGGCAAAATCTTCATTTTCCGAGAGAAACCCGTATCCGGGGTGAATGGCCTGCGCCCCTGCATCCTGCGCTGCCTTTAAAATAATATCGCTTCTGAGATAGGACTCTGCCGAAGCCGCGCCGCCAATATGAACAGCTTCATCCGCCATGCGGACATGGAGCGCTTTCCGGTCGGCCTCCGAGTAAACCGCCACCGTCCGGATCCCCATCCGCCGCGCTGTCTTTATAATACGGCAGGCAATCTCGCCGCGATTGGCTATCAGGATTTTTGTAAACATAGTTTTATATTTAGCGGAAATATGTTTTTGGGGCTAGAGCAAAAATCCTGTTTTGCGCCTGTCTCCACGATAGATCGAAAGGATTTCACCGTAAGGGGATCTTTTATAAGTCAAGAGCATTGAAAATAGCGCGCTAAAGAGAAATCCCCCTGCGTAGAGGCAGAGCAGGAAAGGCTTTAGAGGTGTTGCGGTGAAATAGGAAGGATTCTTCATAGATCCGGTTTTTGTTCTGGTCTAGCCATTATTCTGTTGGATAATTTTTGTTCTGGGACACCCATATTTATTTTTTCCAGAACGGTCAGCGCAATTTTTCTTGTCGCGGGCATATAAGGTGCGTTTGTTTGGTCGATGTTTTGCGCGGGTATGGTAAACTCTCCGGTCTCTGTAAAATCAAGAACACGCGCTGCCCCACTTTTTTCTACAGTGTCAATATGACGATGATGAGTGTTATTCATGGCGCTATTATTAACAATATAGACGCTGCCAGAGGGGGTCATATCACAACACTCAGTAACCATGGAAGTAGACTCACCTGCCATAATGATTTTGCCGCCACTCTTTATAACGGCTTGTAATGCGGGTTTATAGACGCTTCTTACGCCGCCACCATTTTCTTTCGGTAAAAAGCGGAAATCTTCAAAAATATAATCTGTTTCCTTTATACCGCTTTCTTTTAAGCCTTTAAGAAACGCTTCGCTAACAGGATCCGAGGCTTCTTCGTGATGAAGATTTTCCGGGCGGTGTGCTGCCTGGCGCACTTCTCCTGTTACAGGATTATGTTTTCCTGTTCGGGGTCCGTTGGCGGCAATCAGATGATATCCTTCGTCTTGTGCCATTTTACCTGAAGCAATACCCAGACGATATGCCTCATCTTCTTTATAGAATTTCATTGTTCCATCAGGTTCAGGCGCATCGCCTCCGAGCATGACAAGAAGGCAGGGACGATCAATCTGTAAGCGACCGTTCCATTTTTTAAATTCCTGTTCCAGATCCGCTGCGCGTAAGTTATGCGGGATGCCGATTGTCTCAATCAGGGAGCATGAAGACGGAAGTTTATTTTTAAAGGCGGGTTCAATCGTATGGGAAGGTAAAGCCATTGTATCAATAAAAGGGAGAAAGCTTGTCAACTCATCAAAAATCTGATGGCCACTCCAGATTGTATGACATTGATCACCGAGTGCTTCCTTTATGGTTTGCAATGGCGCAAGACACTGGTTCCCAGCGCCTATCAATATTGTGAAATCATCGGGCTTGCAGGCTGTCTGCAAAGCATTAGGATCTTCAATATTGATACTGGTTACAGGAAAGGTAGCTTGCTCTGAGTTTATATCATAACAAATTCCCGAGGCATTATTATTGTCTCCAATATTATTATTATTGACCAATATTATTATTTTCATAATATATAAAATCCCTTGTGTTTTTCTGGGCAAGAATAAAAAATGTTAAAAATTAGCTTAATATCAATATCTTAAATTAACCTTAATGTCTTGAAACTGCTTGTGCCTTTTTTGGAGACAACGAGGTGGTCGTGAATGAGAATATTGAAAGGTCTTCCGGCGGCAATGATGTTATTCGTGACATCAATATCATTCCGGGACGGGGTGGCATCGCCGCTCGGGTGATTGTGACACAGGACAAGGGCGGTTGCGCCGAGTTCCAGCGCCCGTTTGATGATCTCTCGGGGATAGGCCTGCGTATGGTCAACGGTTCCGGTTTGCTGGATTTCATCGGCAATGAGTTCATTCTTCTTGTTCATAAAAAGAACGCGGAAACTCTCGCGCATATCATAAGCCATGGTCGCCGTACAATATTCAACCAGCCGTGCCCAGCTATTCAGAACGGGTTTGTGCATGATATCCTGCTTCATCATTCTGTGCGCGACAGCCTGCACGGCTTTGAGCGCCGTAATGGATGTTTCGGACAGCCCCTCAATTTTTTGTAGCTCGGGGATCGGGGTGTTGAGAACACCGGATAGATTACCAAATCGCGCAATCAGTTCTTTGGCCAGCGGTTTGATATCACGGCGTGGAATGGCCATGAACAACAAAAGTTCCAGCATTTCATAGTCCGCCAGCGCGTCAGCCCCGCTCTGCAAAAACCGCTCGCGCAAACGGTCACGATGGCCGTGGTAATGGGGTTTGAGCGTGTCTTCTTTTTTCTCGGCCTGCATTGTTATTGTCTGGAGTTGTAAAATTATGTCACGAAATATAGCGAAATTTGATCTGATATGCCAGAACGCTTTCAGAAAATATCAAAAAACCTGACTTACCGTAGATCCGGTAGCATACCTTATGTAATTATAGTAATTTTTGTTAAGAATAAGACATTATTAACTCTTCGACAGTTGTCTGAATCGGCATGCCTTCCCTGCGTTTTTTCATGCCGCCAA
>PFTR01000067.1 GCA_002789675.1 Alphaproteobacteria bacterium CG_4_9_14_3_um_filter_47_13
GGGATCTTCCATCGCCACGGCAAGTGACCGCTCCAGATCACGGGAGGCTGCGCGGAAGCGGGCTTCCTCCGCTTTGCGTTCGCTCTCGCGGCTAAAAATTGTGCCATCGGGATAGGCTTGTGCGCTTAATCCTCCGGCACGGCGCAACAGGTCGGAAAGCTTGTCACCGGGCATGAGATCATAACGCCCGGGATGGCTGACTTCGCCGATAATCAGCACCGAGTTATCGGCAATTTTAAGAAATTTCTGATTAACCCTGATGGTGTCGCCGGGTTCGATCATAATAGTGGCCGGATCGTCTTTGGTATAATCAATCTGCTTGCGCTGTGTGCCGCTTCTTCCGTGGCTCTGTCCATTTTCACCATGCAGCGCCGAGGTGACTTCTATATTTTTTGTGCTGGCTTCCAGTGCAAGTCCTCCTGAAACGGCGATAATATTTTCAAGGCTGGTTCCTTCCGCTACAGGATAGGAACCCTCACGGCGTACCGCGCCGCGCATGAAGACATTTCTTTCTGTTAAGAAGGATACCATGACAGGATCATTAATAGCTTCCGGGGAGTCTTCGGCAGAACCCGATTCCTGCTGTGTATTGTTTTTTAACGGACTTTGTATATCAATAATCTGGGTGCGGGAAAATAAATGGACAACATCACCATCGACGAGTTTCCGGTCAAAATGGCCTTTAACAACAAGCAGCGGCGGAAAACCGATCATCTGCGTTGTCATCTGGCTGGTATCCTGCCGCTCAATCACACCAAGGAGCGGATAAATATCGGCTCCCAGAACCTTTTCATCGCTTAGAAGTGCAGATAGTGTCGGAACTTTATCAAGATCATGTATGCCGGGTCGACGGGTATGCCCCGTTAGCTCTACTGTTCCTGAACGCGCCTGATGGCTGGGGGAAATCATTAAAATACTGCCATCCCCGAAAACGGTGTCATAGGGTTTGTCTATATCCTGTACGGTTTCCTTCCCATCGGGGGTCAGGCTCAGTTTTATAAAACGGTTCTGTCCCGGACTTAAAACTCCGCCAGCCATTTCCAGCATATCTTCCAGACTTATCCGGTGGCTTATTGTCCCCGGCTCATGCCACATTCCTTTTAAAGAGGGTAGAGTTTCATAGATAGCAGGACGTTTTGCGCCGCCAGCCACGGCAACAGTCGGGCCGATTGGCGGTATAATCAGTTTATCGCCATCCTGCAGAGCCAGATCCATATTCGTGCTGCCATGAATGAGCAGACCGTAAAGGTCAATGCGTGTGCTGCGGCCATGGCGCACCAGCTTGATCTGGCGCAACGATCCTGTTTTATCTATACCGCCGGATTGATTGAGGGCATCAAGAATGGAATCAAAGACGGTCAATGTCTTGCGTCCGGGGTTTTTAACATTGCCGACAATCAGAATGTCAATCTGCCGCACTTTATCAAGGGAAACAAAAACATCCGTATTGTGCAAACGGCGGGTATGATCCTCCAGAACGTTTTTCAATTGTGAAATACTACGCCCTGCGGCAGAAATAGGAGGTAAATCCTCGATGACAAGCATGCCCTCATTATTGATTTTATAGAGATCGGTTGTTTTACGCTGTCCCCGAAAAATAATATTCAATGTATCGCCATTATTCAGAATAAAATCATCCTGTACCGCTCCTGCGGGAAGGCCAGCGCGTTCCTGCGTCTGCGGAGAGGCTTCCACCCTGGAAAAAAGTTCATAGCCGAACTGTTCCAGCTCATCAATAATACGGGCGGCGTAGACTTGCTCCAGCGGCGAGGGGCGTTTTATATTGTTCCCCTCTTTATTGAGCCGCTCGATCAGTGCCAGAGTCTGCTGCGGTGTTATGACTGCTTTATCTGGAGCACTCCGGCGGTTCTGTGATGTTTTTTCTAAAGATTCTGGCGCGGGTTCCTGCTGGCTGAACCCCTGATTCTCCAGCCATGGGACAAAGGGGGCAGGAAGATAATTACTTTGGGCATAGCTCCTGTCGCCTGTAATTAAAAAACACAGCATAAGTATGGTCAGGAAAAGAAATAATTGCTTTGAAAACATTAAAAAGACACAGAAAAAGTATAACTTTTCAAATTATACTCTTTTGTAACAATATTGTGAATCCCTTCAGAGTAGATTTCTGACAGTTATGCAATCCTGTTTGATCTGGGTAATCAATTCTTCCAGTGAATTGAATTTTGCTTCCCCGCGCAGGCGTTTGACGGGTTTTATGCGGAGAGTCTTACCGTAGATATCCCGGTCAAAATCAAGGATATGGGCTTCGATCTGTCCGATAGGAACTTCGAACATCGGGCGGATTCCGATATTTGTGGCGGCTTGCCGCCACCGGGTTTCTCCTTCGATATTAACCATAGAGGCATAAACTCCATAGGCAGGATGGATGGTATCGCCAAGATTGACATTGGCTGTGGGATAACCAAGTTCCCGACCTCGTCTGTTTCCTTTGACAATGAGGCCTTCCATTTCCCATTCCCATCCAAGAAGATGATTGGCGCGATCAATATCTCCGTGACGCAAAGCAGCGCGGATGGCGCTGGATCCGAATTTACTGCCATCCTCATCGGCGATCTGCTCCCGTATCGTAACCTCCAGACCGGAATCACGGATCATTTGTGGTGTGCCTTTGCGTAGCTGCCCAAAGGCAAAATCAAAACCCACGACAATATGGGCGGGTTGCAATCCTTCTTTCAAGATATGCCTGATAAAATTTTCGGCGCTCTGGCTGGCAAAATCCCAGTCAAAAACAAGCGAAAACAGTGTGTCAATACCGCACTGTACAAGTTGTCTTTTCTTGATTGCCCCTGGCGTTATCAAAAAAGGGGGATCATCGGGACGAAATAATTTGCGGGGATGAGGTTCAAAGGTCAGAATGGCCAGTTTTTTACCCTGTTTTTGTGCAATCTTTTTTGCGTCTTCGATTAAACGGCGATGCCCGCGATGGACACCGTCGAAATTCCCGATGACAAGGACGCTATCACGGAATCTTTCTTTTATCTTTTTATAATTATTAATGACATCCATACTCTTTTCCTGCTTCGAAAAAGAGAGATATCATAGGGAGAACCCGCTGTACAGGCGCGTTAAAAAAGGTTTTATTATTGTAAAATATGGTTTAGAGTGCGCGACAAGTCAATCTTATTAAAAGAGGGAATAAAATAATGCACATCGCAGTTGTAGGTACGGGGTATGTCGGTCTGGTCTCCGGGACATGTTTTGCAGAATTCGGAATGAATGTGACCTGTGTGGATCTTGATAAGGATAAAATCAAACGTCTCAGAAAGGGTGAAATTCCGATTTTTGAGCCGGGGCTTGAAGATCTTCTTAAAAAGCAGATCAAGACAAACCGGATTGCATTTACAACAGATCTTGAGGATGCTGTAAAAAAGTCTGATGTTGTTTTTATTGCGGTCGGAACGCCGCCTAATAGCAATGGGGATGGGCAGGCCGACCTTTCCTATGTTCGGGAAGCGGCAAAACAGATTGCGCTGGCGATGGACGGTTACACGGTGATTGTAACAAAATCTACAGTTCCAGTAGGCACAGCGCAAGAAATAGAAAAAGTCATTCGTGATGCCAGACCCAATGGTGATTTTGATGTGGCCTCCAATCCAGAGTTTTTACGCGAAGGGGCTGCTGTCAACGATTTTATGCGGCCTGACCGCGTGATTATCGGAACGTCCTCCGAACGGGCGCGAAAAGTTTTACAGGAAATTTATCGCCCGCTTTTCCTGAACGAGACACCGATTGTTTTTACGAAACGTGAAACGGCTGAAATTATCAAATATGCTGCCAATGCGTTTCTGGCGACAAAGATTACCTTTATTAACGAAATTGCTGATTTATGCGAAATGGCTGGCGGCGATGTACAGGTTGTTGCCAAAGCTCTGGGGCTTGATGGCAGGATCAGTCCCAAGTTCTTACATGCAGGCCCCGGTTATGGGGGATCATGTTTTCCCAAGGATACATTGGCACTGGCGCAGACAGGACAAAAATTTGAAGCGCGTCAGCGCATTGTAGAGACAGTGGTTGCTGTGAATACCGAAAGACGGGAGCGCATGGCGCAGCGTATTATCAAAGCCTGCGGCGGTAGTGTTTCTGGCAAGCGGATCGGTATTCTCGGAATTGCCTTTAAACCCAATACCGATGATGTACGGGAAGCGCCAAGCCTGAGTATTATTCCGATTTTACAGGACGGCGGCGCAAAAATTGTTGCCTATGATCCTGCGGCTATGGAACAGGCAAAGCGCCACTTAACCCGGATTGACTGGAAAAATGATCCTTATCAGGTCGCAGACAAAGCGGATGCTCTTGTTATCATTACAGAATGGAACGAATTCCGTGCGCTGGATATAGAAAAAATCGGTGCGCTGATGAAGGAAAAAATATTGGTAGATTTGCGCAATATTTATAAAATTTCTGAAATGGAAGATACCGGATTTCACTATGTTTCCATTGGAAGGCCGGATGTAAAACCGGAAATTGTCCATCTTAAAAAAGTGTCGGCAGCTTCCTGAGCGTATTTTTGAGTGCTGTTATTTTGTCGCATTCTCCGCACGCTTCAGGCGCTCGTTTATAGCAATTCCCAGCCCTTTTTCGGGTATGGCCATGATGGCAATGGCTTTATGTTCCGGACGGTCAAGGTCGTGTAGCATCCGGAAAAGATTAGCGGCCGCCTCGGTGAGATCACTATTTTCGCTTAAGTTGCGCCGTGCCGTATCCGGCAGGTTTTTTGCACTGCCACCGCCTTTAATGCCCATGAATTTATCTGTTCCAAATGCCAGAAGCGCTTCGCCTGCTTCAAGATCAATAGCATTGAGACGAACAGAAATGCCCGGGGCATAATGGCGCAATAACTGCCCCGGTGATTTTGGTTTTTCTGTTTTCTGATCAATGGCCTCGATTTCATAACGGACATCCTGCCCCAGAATATCTGCAATCTGTTGTGCGTCTATAGCTCCTGCCCTTAAAATAGCTGGCTGATCTGTACTCATATCAAGGATGGTTGATTCAAGACCCACATTGCAGGCTCCGGCGGCGAGAATCATATCCACTTTATCACCCAGACTTTCGGCAACATGGGCAGGTGTTGTCGGGCTGAGATGACCGGAGAGATTAGCGCTCGGCGCGGCCAGAGGAAAACCGCATTCTTTTAGGAGCTGCTGCGCGGTTTTATGAGCAGGAACACGGATCGCCAGCGTTGGCAGGCCGGCGCTGCATAAATCCGAAACAGGACATGAGGAAAGGCGCGGCAGGATCATTGTTAAGGGTCCTGGCCAGAATTGCGCTGCTAGGGCGCGTGCACGATCATTCATTTCAACAAACGGTGCGGCCATCCTGATATCCGCTACATGAACGATCAGAGGATTGAATTGTGGCCGTCCTTTGGCTGCAAATATCCGTGCCACAGCCTGTCCGTCCAGTGCGTTTG
>PFTR01000003.1 GCA_002789675.1 Alphaproteobacteria bacterium CG_4_9_14_3_um_filter_47_13
TGTAGAAGAAATTTACGCAATGGCGGCATAATTGTTGAAACGGGATTCCACCTTAAAAACGCCGCCAACCTGTCCAACAAAGTAGAACCACCTCTTAATTCATTAGGGCAAATTGCCTTATAGCCATCTTTTCATCATAAAACTGGCGGCAATTCTCTTTTGTCATAGGCGTTGATGTTTCTTCTGCAATTGCAACTAAAGGAAACGCCAGCATAATAACCAAAAAAGTAAGGAAAAATCTCATAGCCAATATCCCTAAAAAAAACTTGTTCAGTGAGATTAGCATAAGTAAGCTCAAACTGTCAGTAGTTCGCTTTATATTGCTTGAATTCTTTCATGTAAACCTCCCTGGGGGTTTGGTAATGCCGATGTACATTGAGTTTCTTGACTATACGCGGTTTACGACGCTTTGCTGTGGCTTTTTGATGGGCAAGCAAAGCGTCATAGCCTTGATCTGTTTTGTTCCGCCCAAACTCCCGCGATATGCTGGATGCTGAACGACCAAGAAGCCCGGCAATTTTACGAAAGCTGTGATCGGCCTTAAGGCCGATCACAATCATATACCGTTCGCTCTCACATAAGTGTCTGTATCTCTTTGTTTCCATCGTACATTCCTTTCTGTTTCAACATTAAACAAAAAGTGTTGCACTTAGAATCTGAGAGTAAGTACGGGCAAGGGATTAAAATACCCTTTAAAATAGCGCATGAGCCACGAATATAATTTTTTAATTTTCGTATAATTAGTGTGATAATATATATTATGGAAAATTATATACTTCTTTCATTATATATAGCGCAAAAGATACCTGGCATTCACACAAGCATATTCACAGGATTTTCAATGTAGCGCTTTAAAATTTGTAGATACTCCGCGCCTATAGCACCATCAACGGCGCGATGGTCAACGGACAGTGTACACGTCAAAAATGTTCCTATTTTAATTTCCTTGCCTTCTACATAAGGCTTTTGTTCTCCTGCACCGACAGCCAGAATACAGGCTTGCGGCGGATTAATGATGGCGCCAAATTCCTTGATGCCATACATACCAAGATTGGATACGGTGAATGTGCCGCCCTGAAACTCTTCAGGTTTTAATTTATTATCACGGGCGCGGGTTGCCAAATCTTTGACTTCCTCTGAAATACTGCGTAGCCCTTTATTTTCGGCTGCTTTGATAATCGGCGTAATAAGACCATTGGGCGTTGAAACAGCCACAGAAATATCCGCATGGGGATACTGCAGGATGGCTTCATCCGTCCAGGAGACATTGGCTTTAGGGTATGATTTCAGCGCATTTGCGCATGCTTTGATAATGAAATCGTTAACAGAGAGCTTGTAATCACCATTGGCTTGCTCGTTAATCAGTTTGCGCGCTTCCATTAAAGCATCAATCCGGCATTCAATCGTTAAATAGAAATGTGGAACCGTCTGCTTTGATTCCATCAGGCGCTTTGCCGTAATTTTCTTGATGTTGTTATTCGGGATTTTTACTATTTTGTCATCTGCGCTATATTCATTGCGAGACTGCAGATCAATGGCTGCTGGAAAAGACTGTGAGCCTTTCTTTAGATCAGCTTTCACAATACGACCATGGGGGCCGCTGCCTTTTATCCCGGATAAATTTATTCCCTGCTGCGTTGCAATACGCCGTGCCAGTGGAGATGCAAATATTCTATTTTTCGTTGTTGTTTGCATCATTTTTTATAACAAACCTCTTTTACCACATGGATAATCTCGTCTATCTGCGGTAAAGCCAGCTTCTCAAGATTGGCGGCGTAGGGCATTGGCACATCGGCAGCACAGACACGCCTGACCGGGGCATCAAGATAATCAAAAGCATGTTCCATACATAATGCCGCAAGCTCAGCGCCAATGCCTGCAAAAGGCCAGCTTTCTTCGATACTGACAAGACGATTGGTCTTTTTCACACTCTCGATAATCGTATAACGATCTAGAGGGCGGATGGTACGCAGATTAATGACTTCGGCATGGATACCCTCTTCCGCCAGCTTTTCTGCGGCCTCGAGCGCTTTTCCAACCATGATTGAATAAGCCACGATCGTAACATCAGTGCCTTCACGCTCGATTTTGGCGCGGCCAATCGGAATAATATAATCCTCGTCTTTTGGCACATCAAAACTTTGGCCATACAACATTTCATTTTCAAGGAAAACAACCGGATTAGGATCGCGGATCGCGGCTTTTAACAATCCCTTGGCATCAGCACCGGACCAGGGCGCCACAACTTTAAGCCCCGGAACATGCGCGTACCAGCAGGCATAATCCTGACTATGCTGCGCCCCGACACGGGAAGCGGCACCATTGGGACCCCGGAAAACAATCGGACATCCCATCTGTCCACCTGCCATATAGAGTGTTTTTCCTGCCGAGTTAATAATATGATCAATGGCCTGCATGGCGAAATTCCATGTCATAAACTCGATAATAGGCTTTAAACCATTAAAGGCTGCGCCAACCCCAAGTCCTGCAAATCCATGTTCGGTAATGGGTGTATCAATGACACGTTTTGCGCCAAACTCTTCCAGCAAACCTTGCGTCACCTTATAAGCCCCCTGATATTCGGCGACCTCCTCACCCATAACAAAAACAGTTTCATCACGGCGCATTTCCTCTGCCATTGCATCACGCAAGGCTTCACGCAGCGTAACATTTTCGGTAGTACCAGAGAAAAAAGCAGCTTCATCAAAAAGAGGCGGCTCGATCACCTGCCCTTGCGCATAAAGAATATCGCGGTTTTCAATATTTTTACCCTGAGGTTGTTCGATGATGCGATTGTGGGAAGGATACGATGGAGCCTCTATTTTTTCCTGCTGATCAAAAGTATCTCTCTTCCCTGATGCTTCGTTCGAGATAACGGAAGATGCCACATTTCCCATGTCGCTTTCAGAGTCCCCCTCCTCCAGTAACACCGCGATCGGAGCATTTACCGCGACGCCCTGCGTGCCTTCCTCAACAAGAATTTTGCCTATAATACCTTCATCCACAGCCTCGACTTCCATCGTGGCCTTATCGGTTTCAATCTCGGCAATGACATCACCAGCAGCGACTTTATCCCCTACAGCCTTATGCCATTTTGCAAGGTTTCCTTCCGTCATTGTTGGCGATAGTGCCGGCATTAAAATATCTATTGGCATCGTTCGTTCATTCTTTCTATTTTTATTAACGCGGAGATTCGGAGTTACAAAGAACATCCATCACTCTAATTTGCGACTATCCTCCAAAACATTTTTATTTTTCTTAGGTTCTTTATCAGTAAAAATTACCTGTATAACAATGCTTGCCAAAAGCACACATGCTGTTGTCATAAACATCTTCGTCTGAAAAACAAAATCTGGATATTCAAACCAAACAAACGCCAGATATGAAGCTAAATTCAAAACAACTATAAAAAAACTAAAATATCTAAAAAAAACGCATATAAATTTATGCCATTTACTTTGGTATACCATATAACTAGCCCTTCACTTCCTTCAATACATCTGTCCAAAGTTCACTCTCATCCGGTTCAGGAGATTCTTGGGCGTATTGTGCGGCTTCGGCGACAATATCTTTGATCTCTTTATCAATTTTTTTTAGATCATCTTCTTTGATATCGGCTTTTTCTATCAGCGCTTTCAATGTCAAAATAGGATCATGATGATCTTTAAATTCTGAAACCTCTTCTTTACTGCGATATTTCGCCGGATCGGACATAGAGTGCCCACGATAACGATAGGTCATCATTTCAAGAATATAAGGGCCGTTGCCCCCACGCACATAATCAGCCGCTTGCCGTGCCGCATTACGAACGGCAAAGACATCCATACCATCCACTTGTTCGCCCGGAATTCCGTATCCTTCACCGCGGCGATATAAATCACCTGCAGCATGACGGGCGGTGCTGGTTCCCATGCCGTAGCGGTTATTTTCAATGACGTAAAGAACAGGAAGCTTCCAGAGCGCTGCCATATTATAGCTCTCCGCCACCTGCCCCTGATTCGCCGCGCCATCTCCCATATAAGTTACGGCGATTCCATTATCGTCCTTATATTTATGCGCAAAAGCCAGCCCTGTTCCAATGGCAACCTGAGCGCCGACAATACCGTGCCCACCATAAAAGTTTTTTTCTCTGCTAAACATATGCATGGAGCCGCCCTTGCCCAGAGAGTAACCGCCTTTGCGCCCTGTCAGTTCGGCCATTACACCCTTGGCATCCATCCCGCAAGCCAGCATATGCCCGTGGTCACGATAGGCGGTAATGACAGAATCCTGCTCTTCCTGCACTGACTGTACGCCCGTAACAACGGCCTCCTGCCCGATATAAAGATGGCAAAAACCACCAATCATACCCATGCCATAGAGCTGCCCCGCTTTTTCTTCAAAACGCCGGATCAACAGCATATCACGATAAAACGTCTTGAGTTCCTCCGGGGTTGGTTCGGGGGTACTATTGGATACGGTCTTAAGCGCCGCTTTATTTTTCTTATGCTTCGAGGTCACAGCTCTCTCCTGAATCCTTTGACATCTTGGGAATATCTAACAATAGTGCTACAACATTTCAAGGATGGTTTCCAGCTTAAAACCCTAGCGCAGGATAACTGTCTCGTCAGGGTGATAATAACCCAGAACATGATGAACACGCTCTTCCAGTAAATCCTTGTCCAGAGAGCCAGGGCGTAACTTGGCCACTTTATTTTCCAGCGCCATTCTTTCTGTCCTTAAATCATGGTAAACGAAAGATACTTTTTCAGCTTTTCGTTCCAGACTCATCAAACGGATATAGCTGCGCTCTCCCAAAAGCGCATGGTAGGAAAAATAGCAGAGCAGACAAATGCCGACAATGCCCAGCCAGTTCCGGCTTAATAAAAAACGATGGGTGAAAATCTTTCTCATACATCCATGGAATCACATCTGATTCGCGGAAGCAAGAGAAATAATGCAATAGAGTCAACAGATTAATGAGAACGATCCACGAACATTTCCGCTAAACGATTCAAAAGACTCATCAATTTTGCGTATCGAAAAAGAGAAGAAAATAAAATAAAAAAATCAGCGCAAATTTATTAACAACACGATTGTTAAAAAAACTAAAGCCAATTGAAAAGAATTATTTAACCAGCTAGAGTTATAATAGACTGGAAGGAATTGTTTAACCCGTTAAGATTATAATAAAAACAGATGAATAAAGGAAAGGTTGCAATGCTTCGGATTTTTCTTGCTCTTTCTCTTATTACGTTCCTGTCCCTCTCTCCGGCGCAGGCACAGCTTGACGCGGACTTCAGCGCGGGCGGTGCGATCCGGATCGGGGAATCCACAACAACCTGCAATGCCGCCGCCGAGGGCGGCATACGCTATAGAACCCTCTGCAAAAGTTTGAAGTAACGGTGGTGGAGCGCCATTTTGGACAATTTGAGGAGAGGATTTTTGAGTTTTATATCCTGAA
>PFTR01000100.1 GCA_002789675.1 Alphaproteobacteria bacterium CG_4_9_14_3_um_filter_47_13
CCTTCTCGCGGACAGATAAGACTTTACGGCGAAAATCGGATGAATAAGTCATCTTTATAATATAATCAATTTATATGATCTTGGCTATATGTCGCAGACGGCGCGCAGAATACTCGCGATGGCCTGTTCGACACGATCATTATCCAGATTGGCACCGCGCTGGAAGCAGATCCTGATCTCGGCGGCTTGATCTTTGGCATGAGCTACGCCCGGCCAGATGTGGCGGTCGAAATTGTCCCAGGCTCCCATGCCATTAAATCCGGCGTGCTGACTTTAATTTTAGATTACGAAACCCCGACACCTCTCTCTTAAGCATTTTTAACCCCGTTAAAACCCGCCACACTGGCGGGTTTTTTCGTTTCAACCACCCTAAACAAGGAGAAAACCCTATGGCGCGTGCATATGGCTCGAACGCCTCGCTGCTCCTCAAGCGTGAAAGCGCCTATGGTCAGCAGGCATCCGGAAACTATTACCAAACCCCTTTTACCAGCTCGGATCTGGGCAGTGAGCAAGGCTTGATTGAGGATGCCGTTCTTGGCTATGGCCGTGATCCGCTCCAACCCCTCCGGGATGTGATCAACGATGACGGCGATATTGTTGTCCCAGTTGATCCGCGTTATCTCGGATTCTGGCTGACCGGATTGTTTGGTGATCCGACTTCCGGCGATGTTGCCGCGACGGGCTTTATTGATTTTTCCGGCCTGCCATCTGAGAACGATACCATCACGATCAACGGCACTGAATTTACATTTGTCAGCGATACGCCCGCTGGTGATGAAATCGAGATTGGCGGGACGCCAATTCAGACCGTTGATAACGCGGTTTCCCAGCTTAATGCTTCATCTGATGGCAATATTACCGTTGCCACTTACAGCCGTCCCACTGGTACCTCCCGTTTGCTGGTGACACATGATACGGCTGGATCAGCAGAGAATGCGTTTACGCTGGCCAAAGATTGTGACGTGGCCACGCTCAGCGATAATACGCTGGAGGGTGGCGGGACAGAGCATGAATTTGTCTCCGGCAATGATACGCTGCCCAGCTATTCCATTCAGGTAGGCATGCCCAAAGTGCCAGCCTTTTTCATGCATACAGGCGTGGTGATGAATTCCATCGCCTTTGATTTTCAGCGCTCCGGCGCAGCGGCGGCAACCATCAATGCGATTGCCCAGGCTGAAAAACGATATGGCGCCACACAAGGCGGTACGGCGCAGACGCTTACATTTCAGCGGATCAGCCAGTTTCAGGGCGCGATTAAATCCGGTGGCATTCCCATTGGCAACCTGACAGCAGGATCGATCAGCTACAACAATAATCTGGAGCGTATTGAAACCATCCGCGATGACGGATTAATCGATGGCGCTGATCCGACCATTGCGGCATTGACTGGCACGATTGAAGTCCGTTTTGCCGACACCACACTGATTGATCTGGCCTCGGCTGGTACGCCTGTGGATCTGGAGTTTTCTTACACACTTACTCCTGCATTACGTCTGCAGCTATTGGCGCATGAGGTTTATCTTCCAAAGCCCAAGCTATCGGTCGATGGCCCCGGCGGTGTGCAGGCGAGCTTTGATTTTCAAGGCGCCTATAATGCCGCCGAAGGTAAGATGCTGACCGTCAAGCTCCTGAATGATTTGGATGGGAGCCAGTATCTATGATCACTCTGAAACAGCCCAGCCAGCCCTATAAAATCGGCATTGCGCCGGGCTTTACGGTCACCGTCAAACCGCTCAAAACCTTAAGCTATTCTGTGGCCACCATGACCGCGCAGAAGAAAGTCGCGGATCTGGAGAAAGGCTTGCGCGATGTCGAAGAGTCCGGCTTTACGGTCGAACATCCGGTCGATCTTAAAAATCCGCAAGAGCGTAATGCCCTGTTTCTGGATCACCTGATCAAGGATCTGGCCGTTACGCATATTGTTGGCTGGGAAGGCGTTCTGGATGAAGATAAGAATGCTCCGGCAGATCCCACACAGGAGAATATCCGCAAAGTCATGGATGTATCGGAATTTGCAGAAGTCTTCTTTCAGCTGTTCACCCGCTATGTGTTTTTGTTGGGCGAAGCCAAGGAGCGGATCAGAAAGCTGACAGAATGGCATTTCAAGAAAAGCGGTGGGCCGTCCTATTGCGCCACCTGCAAAGAGCAGGATCTGCCATGTGCCTTTGAAAATCTTTGTCCGTATCAGAAATACGCACCGCGCCTCGTGCAGGAGCAGCAAGCGTGGGAAATTTTGGAAAGCTGTACCTCGCAGCTGCGTCTTGCGCCTTCTGGCCGGGTGGTTGGCATCGATATGGGTGCGGCCTTAGAAATCGCCAAAGCCCGCGGCTTTGATCTGGAAATTGTAACCGAGCTTTTGAAAGAAGGCGAAGCCGGAATTCTGGACGCTATAACTCAGGAAGAAAACACGAAACATGGCTGATCGCCGTTCCAACTATGTCATCGCCCTTAAGGTTGATGGCAGCGTCAAAGTCACGCGCGAGTTTGATAAGGTCGGAGAAAAAGGCGAGCAGAATTTCAAGAAGATCCGCAATTCGGCTCGCCGTACCAATACGGCGATTGCCGGAATGGCGCGAAACATCACCTCAACGCTGGTTCCGGCTTTTGCAGCGGCGGCATCGGCCAGCTCAATCTTTCGCAATATCCAGACCTTTGAAAAGCTGGATATCCGGCTGCGCTCCCTCACTGGCAGCGCCGAGGATTACGCCAATACGCAGGACTATCTGAAGAACAAAGCCGATGAGCTGAATGTCGGCATTGAAACGCTGTCCGATGGTTATGCGCGTCTTCTGGTGCTGCAAAACAGCGGTATTTTGAACCGTGAACAGGTTAACCAGCTTTCCGAAGGTCTGGTAAATGCCGCCGCCCAGCTTGGTGCCAGCGGCACCGATATTGACCGCGTTCTGTTTGGTCTCTCGCAGGGTTTAAGCTCCGGCACACTGCGGGCTGAGGAGCTTAATCAGGTGGTCGAGCCGCTGCCTGGCCTGTTGCAGGAGCTGGATAAAGCCGCTGGACTGTCCGCTGGTGGTTTCCGCCGTCTTGTGAATTCCGGCGAAGTGACGGCAGAAATGTTTGCCACTACGTTGGTGAAGGCGCTGGAGTCCTATGATGGTGCCGCCGCCAAATTGGATGGCACCATCAGCGGATCACTGGCAAAGCTCAATAATGCCTGGGTGGAGCTGGCACGCACGATTGGCGAAAGCGGCATTATTGATTTTCTGGCTGAGCTTACATCCGGCATGGCCACTAGCATCGGTGTGGCGTCCAAGGCCGTGACCGGACAAATGGCCTTTGCCGAGGCCACAGGCATTGTCGAGAAAACCGCATTTATTGCCGGGCGCGGTATCAAGGCCGCTTATCTGGTGGTGCAAACATCCATTCTGGGTTTGGCGCGCGGGGTGCTGCGGTCACTGGAAACCATTTATGACGGCGCAGTCGGTATTATCAATTTGCTGCCCGGTGTTGAGCTGAAAGCCCAGCAAGGCATTACACGCCTTGCCGATGCCGTTGATGCGGCGATTGCCGATAATGCGCGGCAGTTGGTCGCCACATTTGATTTTGGTCCGTCAGAGGAATCCATAAAGGCACTGCGGGCGCAGGAAGAGCGGATCCAAAAATTGCAGCGGGATGCAGAGATTGCCCGCTCAAAGGCTGAGCAAGAACGTGTCCAGCAGGAACGCGATGCGAAAAGCGGCCCGACAAAAGCCGAGAAGGAAATCATCAAACAGCTGGAAAAAGAGCGGCAGAAAATTGAACAAGTCACGCAGGCGCTTAAGTTCCGGAACGAACAACTACTCCGCGATGAAAAAACGCAAGAGCTTTATAACCAGTTGCAATCCGCTGGCGTTGATCTGAAAACCCGCGAGGGACAGGAAATCCAGCGGCTGGTAGAGGAGTATTACCGTCTGCGTGATGCCAAGGAGGAAGAAGAACGGGTCGAGCAACGCAAGAAAGAACTGATCGAAGAGATCAAGAAAATCACGGATGAGAATATCTCTGCTCAGGATAAATACAATGAGCGGATGGAGGAACTGAACGAGCTTCTCAAAGAAGGATCGATCAGTCTTGAAGAATTCGAGGCTGCCGGGAAGAAGGCTTATGACGAGCTGGTTGCCGCCAGTGACAAATGGTTCGATGGTGCGGTTCGTGCGCTGGATAAATACGCTGAAGAAGCCACTGACATGGCGGCAAATGTTGAGCGCGTGGTCACCAATGCCATGCAAGGGCTGGAGGATGCGTTGGTCAAAGCCACCACCACAGGCAAGTTTGAATTTAAAGAGTTAGTGGATAGCATCCTAGAGGATGTCGCTCGGCTTCTTGTCCGTACCCAGATCACCGGGCCACTGGCGCAGGGATTGAGCGGCCTGATCAGCAGTATTTTTGGTGGTGGGCAAAGCGGAAGCAGTGGCGGTGGTTTATTCGGCGGCTTGTTTGCTGATGGCGCTGCCTTTCGTAATGGTCAGCAGATCACGGCCTATGCCAAAGGCGGCATTGTCGGAAAACCCACGATCTTCCCCATGGCAAACGGCATGGGATTAATGGGTGAAGCTGGGCCGGAAGCAGTCTTGCCACTGACCAGAATGTCGTCTGGCCGTCTGGGTGTAGAATCTGTTGGCGTAAACAGCGGAAACTATTTCTCAGTAACGGTTGACGCCAGAAACTCTGCTAATCCATCTGCCACCTCTGAGATGGTCAAGCAGGCAGTTGACAAGGCATTGAGTGCCCGGATCCCCGGTATCATCCAGACATCGGCACAGATCGCGCACCGCAAAACCGTGGATACATGGCAGCGGCGCGGATCAAGGTTTGAATAAAATATGCTACTTGCTTATTTCAATATGGAATACCATGGGATAGAATTCTTCTTATGATTGCGTTTCAATGATTTATAAGAAAAAAGGGGGAAATATGGCAGGAAAATTTGAGCTATTCAGGCTTTCTTTGATACCCAAGCCTCAAATCGATGCCTTTGAAAAGGAACAAACCAGGGAAGATTATATACGCACAGTTTTTGGTGAACGGCATCAGTTTGAACACTATGGTAGTCTTTTTCATTATATCCCAGTAGATGATAGGGGTGATAATCAAGAGATTTTAGGACGTATTGGGAGGCCAATAACCGTAGCTGAGAATTTATCTCCTGAAGAAAACTTGTCTGATTCCATGAGGGATGGATGGAAAGCATCCGTTATTGCTATTGATCCTACCGAGCATGGAGATGGTCAAAAACTAGCTTTTGAATATGATCAGCAAGTCGGAAAACCTGAATCAATCATACAAAATTTCGTTAAATACAGAGGTGGTCCTACTTTGTTGGACAGGT
>PFTR01000164.1 GCA_002789675.1 Alphaproteobacteria bacterium CG_4_9_14_3_um_filter_47_13
AAGAAATTTACGCAATGGCGGCATAATTGTTGAAACGGGATTCCACCTTAAAAACGCCGCCAACCTGTCCAACAAAGTAGGACCACCTCTAAGTGACCCGCGATCACCTTCAGGATACGCGTTATGATGAATAAATTGTGGGTGAATATAAAACCTGTCTTGCTGCTGCCATAACAAATACTTTCTTTCATAACCCAAAAACAAAATGGCATCATCCTATATTCTGTTTCTTGACAAATATCAAACAACGCTTTTCTGTGTCGTGGTTTTCTAATATCTGAATTATCAAGAGGTAAAAAATGGAAACGTTTATTCTGCTCACGCGCCTTGTCAGCGAAGAAGTCAACCCTTCCTTCGCCATACAGCAAAAGGAAAAAAGGGTAATGGAAAAGATCGAGAAATTCCTGCCGGACGTAAAATGGAACCAAAGTTTTTCGATCACCGGGCCGTGGGATTATATCGATATTTTTGATGCGCCAGATAAAAATACGGCGATGAAAGTTTCTGCTCTCGTGCGTTATTACGGCGGCGCGCACACAGAAATCTGGGCCGCCCTTGAGTGGAGCAAATTTAAGGAAACACTTCATGAACTCGCTGAAGTCATGGAAAAATAAATTGGGAAAAATAAATTGGGGAAAATTTTATAGTGCAACACCCTGTATTTATCAGCCCGAATACACCCTGCAGAAAGCGGCTGACTGAAGCGGGTGAAGGTTTCATTCTGTTGGAAGAGAAAATCAATCAACAAGTACGGGGCTATTTTACCCGCGCCGCCATTATAACATGACAGGCGGCAAGTTGTCCTTCACAATTAAACAGTGTGGTTTTCAGTACATTGCTATAATTTTAAAAAGCATATATAACTCTAGTATAGAATAGGACTTGTCGGAAAATAAGGATCGCTTTGTGTCGATAACAGAACTTGAGGAAAAAAGAGAACTGCTGAACTCTATATCCTTTTTCAAAGCAATGTGCGAAGAAGACCAAAATACGTTTTTAAAAAACGCCACGCTCAAAAACTATCCCAAACACACCTCAATTTCTGTGCAGGGTGATAAAGCGGACAAATTTTTAATCATTATAAAAGGGTGGGTCAAGCTTTATAACGTAACAATTGACGGCAAGGAAATCATTGCTACCCTGCTGACAAAGGACGATGTTTTGGGAGAGGATTTTCTGTTCAGCCACCAGACCTGTTTTTTTCCGCTACGGCTGTTGATGACAGCGTTGTTCTTGCAGAGATATCCTCCAAAATTGTTGAAAAAATAGTCATGACAAATCCTGTGATGGTCACTTACGTTATGACGAGCATGACCAATAAAATAAAAAGCCTGCGCATCGAGAATGGAAACCTGGCAAACATGGACGCGCCGCAGCGCCTGAGCTGTCTTTTGCTGCGGCTTTCTTCGTGGATAACGGGGGAATGCGGTTCCTTTCCCCTGCCGTATGATAAATCGGTGATGGCGGCGCAGCTTGGTATTGAACCCGCTACTTTTTCGCGCGTTCTCGAAAAAATAAAAAAGAGAGGGGTTACGCATAAAGGGTCGGAAATCCATATTAAGGATTTTTTATCCCTGTCTGAATATTGTTGTAGCCTTTGCCCGATTCCGGATGGGCACTGCGCCGGTCGGCACATATCAAATCTATCAAATGAATGCTCTGAATATTAAAGAAGCAGCCTGATACAGATAATTTTATCGTATGTTGGTAATATCGCTGATTGTTGTAAGGCATACAGGATCCGGTGCGTTTATCGTATGACTGC
The DNA here is from genome assembly GCA_002789675.1 of Alphaproteobacteria bacterium CG_4_9_14_3_um_filter_47_13. Classification (GTDB taxonomy): domain Bacteria; phylum Pseudomonadota; class Alphaproteobacteria; order Micavibrionales; family Micavibrionaceae; genus UM-FILTER-47-13. Next base: position 1,766 of record PFTR01000164.1, read on the forward strand.
TCACCTGTATACGCAGGACATCATTGTTTGCCAGTTGTAATTCACAGCTTCCGGGACTGCCGGTACGGAAAACATCACGAAAATGCAAGTGATAGGCATCCTGGAATTTTGCACTGATAAACTTCGAGAGTTTTTGCTTTTTCAGGACATCGCCTTCACATCCCAGAAAAGAAGCCGCCATGATATTGGCCTTTATAATCGCGCTATCTTCGTCAAGCAGCAGATAGCCAACAGGTGCAAAATCAAAAAAGTTGCAATATTGCTGGCGCGATAGTTCTGCGTCACTTTGGGCAAGACGCAGCGCCTCATTCTGTACCGTAAGCTCTATCAGGCGAAGCTGGAATATATGGATGGTTTTCAACACATCCTCGGCCTCCATCTCCTGAATGTCCTTGCGCGTTTTGCTCAATAAGCTTTCTGCCTGTGGACGCAGGGCGGGATCAATGGTCAGGTCAGTCGGTATCATTGCCATTTATTATTTCCTTTTATGCTTCTGTTGATATTTTCAATAGATGTCTTGATAAAATAGTGCCCATCAGGGGTACGGTCTGGTTAATAAGATCTTCTTCCATCGGGTAAGGCGTGTGCGGCTGATCGTAATAGACCGTAAAAACGCCCATCATTTCGCCCTGCGAGGAATTTATAGGTTGTGCCCATACTGCCTTAATACCGTACTTCAATGCAAGTGTTGTAAACGGTGTTGACGGCGACAAGCCTGTTAGATCAGGTATCATAACAGGCTTGTTTTGCCGGACGGCCATGGCAATCGGCTGCGTGATATCCTTTTCTATTTCTATTTTATCCATCTGTTTGTTATAGGCCGCAGGAAGACTGGAACCGGCGCTGTATTCCAGAGCAGTGCCTTCCTTATTCAGAATGTAAATAGCGCATTTAATACCCTTTGTCTGGCTTTCGATCCTGTACAGAACTTCATCAAGAATGACGCTGAGCGATGCTTTCTCAAGCGAAATCATTTCCAGTGCCCTGATATTCGTTGCCAACAGAATTTCGGATTTTTTCAGCTTCGTAATATCAACAAAAGTAATGACAAGACCCTCAATCACGTTCTCTGCCGTGCGATAGGGTAATATTCGCCCCAGATACCAGTTCCAGTCCTTCGCCCTGACATCGAATTCCTTATGGTTCAGCGTGTTCAGAACAGCGGTCGCATCCCTGACCAGATCGTCATATTCAAGGTGGGTGGCGATATCGCTGATCGGGCGGCCGATATCGGAGGGGATCAGATGGATAATCTTTTTTGTTGGCGTTGTAAAACGTTTTACATTGAGATTCTTATCAAGAAAAATCGTGGCAATACCTGTGCTGTCCAAAAGATTTTTCATGTCATCGTTGGCGTGGGACAAATCACCGATTTTTCTTTCAAGTTCGGCGTTGACAGTCTGAAGCTCCTCATTCAGGGACTGCATTTCCTCCTTGGCTGTTTCCAGTTCCTCATTGGCGCTCTGCATCTCCTCATTCGTGGACTGTAACTCTTCATTCGAGGATTTGAGCTGTTCATTCGCCATTTCCCGCTCTTCGACAGCACTCTGAAGACTTTTTTTGATGAGCCGCAGTTCGCGCTCCATCTGTTCGGCTTCCATTTCAACTGTTTCCGGGTGATCGGCAGATTGCCCGGAAACGTCATCGTTCTCCTTTTCAAACATGATCCAGATTAAACCCTGCAGCGCCTCGGGATCTTTGATTTTTCGCGCCCGTATCGTAATAGTGCCAACATGACCGTTAGAGCGGACGCGAATCCCCCGTTTGATAATTTCCATGTCCTGCGTTGCGGCTTTGTGGATAAGGGTGGTCAAGGGCAATTGCAATCCCTCTCTGGCCATATCAAGCACATTCTGATGGGGATGCGGTTGCCCCGGCATAAGCTCCAGATAAAGACCGGTACGACCATGCACAAAAAATATATCGCCCTTTTCATTGACAATCAGGCTGGGGGGAATGTGCTCGGTCAGCAGTAGCTTTTGTGCCAGAGCCGTTATATCTGTATTTTTTTCCTGAGGTATATTTATCATTTCTTCTGTCCTATAGCTTGTATCGCCCCTTCCCGATATGTCCATAATTTTGGAAAACCGCATTCTGGGATGCGGTGCATCCCTGCTCTGGAATATTTTACTGCGTCCATGCAACGGTACAAACAGATCGGAGAAAGTACCGATCGTTTCCGATGATCCGAGGAACAGAATTCCGCCAGGCCGCAATGCGTAATGAAAGAGTGGAATAAGTCTTTTCTGCGTTTTTGAATCAAGATAAATCAACAGGTTCCTGCACACGATCAGATCCAGCTTGGTAAAAGGCGGATCCTGAGCCAGATTCTGCGTCGCAAATGTAACGGCTTCCCTGATATTCCTTTTAATACGAAAATGGACGTTCTCTCTCTGGAAATATTTCTTAAGACGCTGTGCTGAAACATCAAGGGCGATTCCCTCGGTATAGAGTCCTGCCCGTGCCTTATTAATGGCGTTTTCATCCAGATCAGTCGCGAAAATCTGAAGGTTAAACCGCTTGTTTTCCTGCTCCATATATTCATGCAACAGGATCGCAAGGGAATAGGCCTCCTCGCCTGTAGAGCAGCCTGCCGACCATATGCGCACAGTATCGCCGCTGGCTTTGTCCTTCAGTAAATCCGGCAGTGTGCCTTCCAGTTCCGCAAAAGCCTCGGGATCGCGGAAAAATGCGGTTACACCAATAAGAAGCTCCTTGAACAGTCCGCCAATTTCATGTGTGTTCTTTTTTAAATATTGTACGTAAAGCGCCGGTTCGGTGATCTGGTGTATATGCATGCGGCGTTCAATGCGTCGCTTCAGGGTGCTGGTTTTGTAAAGCCCGAAATTACTGCCCGTATGCTGGCGGATCAGAGCCAGTATGTCATCCAGCGCCCCGTTTTGAAGCAGAGGTTCTATGTCTTTAACCGTATCTTTCACCAGCCCGCTTGTATACTGGATCAGTTGTTTTGGCATGTCCTGTGGCGGCAGCACGAAATCCACCAGCCCTGTGGCAATCGCATTTTCCGGCATATCGCTGAATTGTGCTGTTTTCGGATCCTGTGCCATGGCCATGCCCCCTTCGCCCTTAATCGCCTGCAGACCAAGTGTACCATCACTGCCTGTGCCGGACAGCAGGATGCAAATAGCTTTTTCTGCCTGCGTCGCCGCCAGAGACCGAAAGAAAAAATCGACAGGAAGCGGGATCTTGTCCGTAATGGGTTTGTCAAAAGCCAGCAGACCGTTCCGGATCGCCAGATAATGAGAAGGCGGTGACAGATAAACATGTCCCGGCTTTATCACTGTCCCGTTTTTGATTTCCTCGACTGGCATTGCCGTCTCTCTGCCAAGAATTTCCGGCAGCAGGTTGGTTCCCTTCGGATTGTGATGTGTTATGACCACAAACGTCTTGCCGCAATGAACCGGAACCGCACTGAAAAACGCCTTCAAAGCCTCCAGCCCCCCTGCGGAAGCACCGATGCCGATGATGGGGAATATATTTTCCAGCATTATTTTAATATAGCTCTCTTTCGATATATAGCTCTCTTTTTATTCCAATTTATGAACTAAATTAGGGTCAGGAGTCATTGTTTGTTTTCAGATTCAGATTTATGGCCTGAATCCAAGAGCATAACAGAAAAAAAGGCAACAAAGAAGGCAGCGGGAATTCCTGAAACCGACGAAAATTATAGTTTTTATAACGTGCTCTATTGCCAAAAAATCCCTGCTTTCACAGGACGGTTATTTTTGTCGGGGATACTTTTTTGCTGAAAAATAGAAAAGTATTCAGTTCGTTTGTCGTTTTTGAGAGAAAAAACATAGCAAACTTACGCTTTATGTAAAACATGCAAATAAGAATAATTCCGGAGACACGAACTATAATAGGAATATAATCATATTCTGTCAAGTGAAAAAATCTGGCGGCTCATTTCTTTGGGACTGAAAAGAAAAATCACTGGGCTCAAGTCTGGATAGAGCAAGGCTTTTTTATTTTCATAAATATATTTCTTGCGTATCAGATAAATCTGATATACAACTCCTTTCGCGAAAGATGAAATTGTAAAATGACGAAAAGAGAGTATATTGATAATGAGTAAAACGAAAAAACTAAAGCTTACGACACGGGGTCGTTATGCTGTAACTGCCATGATAGAACTGGCGAAAAAACAAACAAAAACTCCCGTATCACTGGTCGAAATAGCACAATCCGGGAATATTTCCCTGTCATATCTTGAGCAGCTTTTTGCCGGATTACGAAAAAATGGACTGGTTAAAAGTTATCGTGGCCCCGGAGGAGGATATATTCTCGCAAAAACAGCAAATGAGATTTTTATTACCGAAATTCTTGACTCAGCAGAAGACTGCGTTCCGGCACAACGTGTGGCCAAAGATAACGGGGGGGACAGCTTTGGTAATAAACAGACCCGTATTCTTTGGGATCATATCGGCAGTATACTTTATATTAGTATGAAACATATTTCTCTTGATGATATAATAAATAACCGGATTGAAAATCATCCGGTAACAGATAAAATTTTCAAGACTCTGAAATAGTTTACTATAAAATATAATCATCCTATGAAAGACATCATCTATCTTGATTATAATGCCACAACGCCTATAAAACCGGACGTTATTGAACTGGTTGGCACTATTATGGGTGTTGTTGGTAATGCATCTTCTGTCCATGGCTGTGGACGGAAAGCGCGTTCTTTCCTTGAAATTGCGCGAGAGCAGATTTCCGGTTTAGTGGGGGCTCATCCCAACCAGATTATTTTTACATGCGGGGCAACAGAATCCAATAACGCCGTTCTCAAACAGTTTCAGGGGCAAAGAATTCTGGTCTCGGCCATAGAACACCCTGCCGTACGGAATGCGCTTCCGGATATAGAGTTTATTCCGGTAACATGCGAAGGGATTGTTGATCTGGCCGCTTTTGAAAAAATGATTGGGGAGGGGACTCCTCCGGCGCTTGTCTCGGTGATGATGGTCAATAATGAAACCGGTGTGATCCAGCCTGTTGAGGAGATCGCACGTCTTGCCAAAGCCAGACATAAAAACATTTTTGTTCATACCGATGCCGTACAGGCGGCGGGTCGGATTCCAATTGATTTTCCAGCACTGCATGTTGATTATATGAGTTTATCGGCTCATAAAATGGGCGGCCCGCAAGGCGTGGGGGCGCTGATTGCAGCGCCGGGGGCTCCTGTTGCCCGGTTCATGCATGGTGGCGGACAGGAAAAGCGCCAGCGAGCCGGCACTGAAAATGTCGCCGGAATTGCCGGATTTGGACTTGCTGCTGAAAAGGCGCTTTCCGGAATGAAGGACTATAAAAAACTGGAAGAATGGCGTGATAGACTGGAGGCCGACATTTTGAAAATCGCGCCGAAAATGAGGGTTTATGGCCAGAAGGCACCGCGTGTCGCCAATACAACGGCACTTTGTCTGGCCGGCCTTCCGGCGCAAACCCAGTTAATGGGTCTTGATCTGGAGGGAATTGCTGTCTCCAGTGGCAGCGCCTGTTCCAGTGGTACTTTCAAGCCAAGCCCGATCCTGCAGGCCATGGGAGCCAGTGATCTGGAAGCGTCTTCGACTTTGCGAATCTCAACAGGCTGGAATACAAAAGAATCCGATATTGACCGCTTTATTGAAGTCTGGAAAAAAATATATGAACGTGTTACAGAAAAAACATTACAAAATGCATGAAGACTGGACATGATCCTGTTTGCCTTATAAAAAGGCCTTATCACATGAAATACGAATAACGAGTTATAATACCATGCCTAAAATCACCGTTCTGTTTGCTGATGGCACAAGCCGGGAAATTGATGCGCCTGTCGGATTGTCGCTAATGGAGATTTCCCAGAAAAACGATATCGAAGAAATAGAAGGTTCCTGTGGCGGCAGTATGGCCTGCGCAACATGCCATATGTATATTCATCCTGACTGGCGTGATCAATGCCTGCCCGATGACATCCGTTCTGATGAGGAAGAAGATATGCTGGATCTTGCCTTTGATGTCCGTGATGAATCCCGTCTTGGCTGCCAGATTACGATGACGGAAGCGCTTGATGGTCTTGTGATTGCAATGCCGGGTACGGATCTTAAGAAATGGAACAAAGAATCTTAACTTGAACGACGTTCTCATTGCTTCTTATTCCTAATTCAATTCATGGGGTTTTTTCTCTAATTTTTTGGGAAGAAGGAAAAACTTTGCCATTTGTACTATATAATAACAATAAGTACCCACCAATGGCAGATAGAAGAGAACCCGCGAGAACGCCAACGCGTACCGAAACTTGCATATCCAGAGATGCGTAAGCCAGAGTTCCAATAAATAGTGACATGGTAAAGCCAATTCCGCAGAGCACAGATACGGCATAAAGCTGCAACCACGTGGCATTTTTTGGTTTGGGTGATAATCCTGTCTTGATTGCGATCCATAGCATAGCAAAAATACCAATCTGCTTTCCCGCCACAAGCCCGGCAGCGATCCCGACTGAAACAGGATTGAGTAAATCTTCCATTGTCAGACCGGAAAATGAGACCCCTGCATTGGCAAAGGCAAAAAGAGGCAAAACACAAAATGCAACCCATGGATGAAGATAATTCTCCATATTTTTCAGGGGGGAGTGAGCAACGTTATTTTTATCATGCATCGGGATAAACAAAGCAGCAACAACTCCTGCGAGCGTTGCATGAATGCCGGACTCAACCACGGCCATCCATAGAATAATTGATACCAGAACATAAGGTGTCTTGGCGACAACATTGCTTCTGTTTAAAAGGAAAAGAACGGCAATGGATCCTCCTGCAATATATAGTGGCACAGGAAGAATCTGGTTTGTATAGAAAATGGCAATAATCAGAACGGCGCCAATATCATCCAGAACCGCAATAGCCATTAATAAAACCTTGATGCTGGGTGGAATTCTGTTGCCTAATAACGACAGAATTCCTAAAGCAAAAGCAATATCGGTTGCGGCGGGAATTGCCCATCCTGCCAGATTTTCAGGAATTTCATTGTTAAATCCCCAAAAATAAAGTGCCGGCATTATCATTCCGCCAACCGCCGCCAAAGCCGGTAAAAACGCTCGTTCCCGGCTTGACAGTTCACCAGCCAGAAATTCACGTTTAATCTCCAGGCCAACCAGAAAGAAGAAAATCACCATCAGGCCATCATTGATCCAGTGCAGAATTGATTTTTTCAACTCTGCATCAAACCCCATATTGTAATCGGAAAAACCAATTCGAAAATCCATGCCTTCCAGTAAATAATGATAAAAACTGTAAAAAGGAGAATTCGCAATCAGAAGCGCGGCAGTAGCGGCCACCATTAACAAGATACCGCCTGAAGCTTCCAGATGAAGAAAATCCTTGGTTAGCTGCAATATCTTACGCTCTGCTGCAACGACGGCTCCCTCAACATCATGGACAACCCTCTTTTCTGCCTTGATGAGTCGTCTCCCAAATTGTTTACATTTTTTGTGAAGATCAATCATAATATAATGTCAAAACTTTCTTAACATAAAAAACAAGCGCCTGTGTATATTTTATCCTGAATGTTCCTGAACATTCAGGCAAGATTTATTTTTTTTGCTTCAGCCGCTCTTTTTTCAGCATTCTCTGCGAATTTTGCGGCTGCACCAGCATAGCCTGTTCCCTGGCTTAGAATCTGGGATAAAAGTTGCTGCAGGGTTTCGTCAACATGTCCCTGGGCATTGGTTTGCATCGCACGTAACAAATGTTTGGTATTCTTTAATAAAGCAAAATCATGCGTTTTTTGTGCCAGTGATTCAGCAAAAACCTGTTTCATTGCTTCTTTTTCCAGACAGGAAAAAACATCTGTTTTAACCCAGTTTGGAATTTTTGGCAGACCCCTGGAGCGCATGACACGATCCAGATCCCGGCAACGGCGTAATTGATAGTGATCAGATTCCAGCCAGGCCCAGATGAGTTCCTGCGGTTCTGTAATATTCATATTCTGCGCACTTTTTTTCCCGCCCTGAACATAAATTTCCATCGGTTTGCCGGGGTCATGGTCACACCGCATCCCGAAAGCAATCAGGATCAGCGCTTTAATCTTGCCATTATACGGCGTAATATAGCCATCAAAACGATCTAGAAAACTGCTTATATGCTTGCCCAGAATGTTCTTTTCGAAACTATAGTGACTATCATCACGATCCAGAAATTTCAGAAATGCGATATAAATTCTGCAAAGCTCCAGCTTATCCAGATGTTCCAGCATAGGATGCCGGAGATCACCTGAAAAAATTTCATCGCCATCTTTATCCGCAATTTTCAAGGTATTTGGCAAAGGTCTGTTTTCAAAAGCCTGTTCCAGAGCATAAGCAATTTTTGAATTTTTATGACGTTCAGCGAGCGCTTCATCTAAAACCAGCTCCATGTTGATATTATAAAGCGGTATGTCCTCGATTAAATGTGCAAGCTGCCAGGCATTTTCCGTGGTTGTAAGATCCAGCATTTTTGGAGAGCTCGATAGCATAAAGACATCTTCTGGCGCAATACAACATTCTGGCATCGTTGTACTCACAGAAACCAGAGTCTGGAAACGGTGTTCATTTTCCTTCAGGGGTTCTATTTTATCAAAAACATCATTAATGCAGTAATAAAGGGTCATAATATATTCAAAACTCAGTTTCTGAGTGTGCCCCCTGTTTTTTCTGTAATGCTCTCGATGATTTTTGACGTGATGTCTTCGAGTTCTGCATCTGTCAGTGTTTTGTCTTTCGGCTGCAACAGAACTGACATCGCAACGGATTTTTTGCCGGTTCCGACCGTGTCACCTTTGTATATATCGAATATTTCAACTTGCTGAACCAGATTTTTATCGACACCCATGGCCGTTCTGACCAGAGTATCCGCTTCTATTGTATCATCAAGGATAAAAGCAAAATCCCGCTCCACTGGCTGTAGAGATGAAAAATTCGGGAGGGGCTTGGCAGAGCCCGCTTTCTTTCTCGCGGCAGGAATACGATCCAGAAAAATTTCAAAGCCACAGACTTTTTCCCGAATCGTCATAAATTCCAGAATTGCAGGATGAATTTCACCAAAATAAGCCAGGATATTTGCGCCCAGCCGTAAAACGCCGGAATGTCCGGGATGATACCAGTCTGGCGCATCATGGCTTGTCTGGAGGTTCTTGACAGGAGTGCCGCAACTCTCCAATGCTGCCAGCGCATCGGCTTTGGCATCAAAAATATCAACAGCACGATGTGCTTCTGTTCCCGACCAGTGACGCGTTCCTTGAAAACCGCTCCGTATGCCTGCCGCCATTAGAAGTTGCCCATCCGGTCTGGCTGTCAAAAAGACAGGGCCAACTTCAAAAAGGGCGTTATTCGAAAAACCCCTGTCCCTGTTTCTTCCCGTAGCCTCAATAAGATTCGGTAAAAGAGAAGGCCTCATCCGGTCAAGCTCTGCATTAATCGGATTGATAATTTGTAAGGCCGTAGAATTTTCAACATGAGAAATACTGAATTTATCGGCAAGAACGCGCCCCATAAAAGACCACGTAACGCATTCATTCATTCCGCGTCCGGCAAGTGTTGCACGGGACTTGCGGGTTTTGGTGAAAGAGGGTGTTTCCGCACTTGTTGTAATGGCGGTCTGTTTCTCCAGTGTCACAGGCCTGATATGATCAAAACCGTGAATCCGTATAATTTCCTCGACCAGATCAGCGCGGCCTTCAATATCTCCGCGCCATGAGGGGGGCTGAACATTGCTACCGGATATTTCAAAGCCGAGTTTCTGAAGAATATTTTTCTGTTCTTTTTCCTCAATATCAATGCCGGCAAGTTTTTTTGTATAAGCCGGATCAAAGGCGATGGCGCGTTTCCAGTCCGGTATTTCTCCGGCTCGTACAGTTTCGCTTGCCTGCCCGCCACAAAGATCAAGGATCAGGCGCGTCGCAATGCTTGTCGCGTCTTCCAGAAACGCCGGGTCAATGCCACGCTCGAAGCGATAGCGCGCATCCGAGGTGATTTGCAGGGCGCGGCCTGTTTTTGCTGTCCGTGCCGGATCAAAATAGGCCACTTCCAGAAAGACATTCACGGTTTTTTCCGTGCATGCTGTGGAGATTCCCCCCATAACGCCGCCCAGACCAATCACACCGGAATCATCGCACACCACGGTCATGTCTTCATCGAGTTCATAGATCTTCTCGTTAAGCGCCTCCAGTGTTTCGCCTTTTTTTGCCAGACGGACATGAAGATTGCCGCGCAGGGTATCGGCATCAAAAACATGCAAGGGACGCCCCAGATCAAAGGATATATAATTTGTAATATCCACCAGCGCCGAAATCGGGCGCAGACCAATGGCCTTCAAACGGTTCTGTAACCAGACAGGAGAATGGCCATTCCTGACATTTTTTATCAGGCATCCGATAAAGAAAGGACAGGCTGCTTTGCTGCCTTCCTCAAATTGCAGAGATATGTTCACAGGAGAGGGAAAAGAGTCTTTGACGGGCGTTGTATCAAGATTTTTCAATGTTCCCTGACCCGCCGCCGCCAGATCACGGGCAATACCGCGCACCCCCGTACAATCAGCGCGGTTGGGAGTCAGGTTTATCTCGATGACGGGGTCATCTATGCCATATAGAGCGGCAAAACCTGTTCCTAATGCCGGATCGCTGGCAGTGAGGTCAATAATACCCTCATGATTTTCCGATAGCCCCATTTCCCGCTCGGATACCAGCATTCCATTTGATTCCTGTCCCCGGATCATCCCTTTTTTCAGGGTTATATCCGTTCCGGGAATGTAGCTGCCCACCGGAGCAAAAATAGCTTTCATGCCTGCCTGCGCATTGGGGGCGCCACAGACAACCTGCAATTTTTCCGCTCCCGTATCAACAAGGCAGACTTTCAGACGATCCGCATCCGGATGCCTGTCCGCTTTTTCAACAAATGCGACTTTAAAATCCTTATATAAGGCGGCGCGATCCTCGATATTCTCAAGCTCCAGCCCGATGGCTGTCAAGCGATCGGTGATGTGCGTCAGGGGTGCTTCGGTATCCAGATGATCTTTTAACCAGCCTAATGTGAATTTCATGATTTTTTGCTCTATCTATCATTTCAAACCACCTAGATGTACCGTGAAAAGAGCGGGAAAACCAGTGTTTTTATGAATATGTTCGTTTTTCATCATCAGGATTCCACCTTGATCTTCATAAATTTTTAAGAGTCACCATAATATAATGGTGCAAATATGAAAAGGAGAAGAGGATATGGACTTACAGCAAGGTCTGAGTATATTTAATATTTTGGCTGGCGGCACGCAAGTAGGCAATACGGCGCAATCTGCAGCGCATACAGTTCGAAGTGCCGGAAATGTTTTGGGTAATATAGGGCAAAATCCTGTGGGCGCGGCAGTTCATACGAGACAGGCAATTGATGGGGCTGTACGAACCTATCAAGGGGGGCGGAAGCTTTTCCCGGAAGATAAACCGCAAGAGACCCCTGTTCAACCAGAGAGAGATCATAGTAATCATCAACAAAGCAGGCCGTATCACGTTGAAGAACCTCGTAATGTTCCGGCGCAAAATCAAGGACAGCCGATTCAGGAGGCTGTTTCCCCCCAAACCCCTCCACCACAACAACAGCGGAGTATGGATATTGAGGAATGGAGCAGGCAACAGCGCCCACAACAAACACAGCCTGCCGAACCCCGACCATTGCCAGAGACCCGATCTGAAATCGCACAGCCCTCTTTAAATGCTGTTGCGACAAATGCGATTCCGGAGTTCCGTCCTCTTGCTGTTCCTGCGGCGGATGATGTCTCCGTGCGTGAAATGCAGAGCTATTTGAAAATTGGCGGTTTTTATGATCGGGATCTTGACGGGATTGCCGGAAGCGGAACACAGGCCGGTATTAAAGAATTTGTACAAAGTCGCGGTCTTGATCTTGACGCAGGAAATCCTGAAGCCGTTCTTGCCGCGCTTCAGAATGATCCTGCTCTTAGGCAGCGTATGGCAGGAATTATCCGCGAAGGGATGGCTGCCGATCCTGATCAGGCAGCGGCGCTACAAACTATTTTAACGGCACAAGGACATGATACGCAAGGGATAGACGGTAAAGTCGGTAATAATACACGGATGGCCTATAATGAATATGCAACAGAAAATGATCTTTCCCATGCCATTTACCCGATTGTTGCAACAGCCGATACCGCAAAAATGGGTGCTATTAATCTTCACGATAGAAGCGTCATTTCACCTTCTTACAACACCAGAAGCGATCATGTAGCCGCCACAGGATATAATCATGAAGTGGCGCAGGGACCGACCATGCGCAGCAATGGTATGCCGATCAATGACCCGGCAATACCACAAAGTCCAGATGTTACGCTGACAAACGATATGCCTGCAATAAAACCGCAAACACTGAGTATTTAGAAGTCACGGAAATAGACGGCGGGCGCTCTAGATCCTGTCGACAGCCAGTTCTCTGGCGCTGGCGATAAATTCGGGGTTGAGAAATTTCCGGTCACTGTGGCCATAGCTGAAATCATGACCCTGCACATCCGTAATAATACCCCCCGCTGCCCGTAACACAGCGTCTGCAGCCGCTGTATCCCATTCGCAGGTAGGGCCAAAACGTGGATATAGATCGGCTTTGCCCGCTGCAATTGCACAAATTTTAAGGGAGCTGCCGCGTTTTAGCAGTTTGGCGACTTTATAATCCTTTAGAAAATCATCGAGTTTTCCACGATCCCCATGGCTGGCGCTGGCAACGACAATAATGCCCTGTTCCGGTGGCTTCCTGACGCGAATGGACTTTTCCTTATTGCTTTCTTCCCGGTAGCTTGTGGCAGTACCCGGCCCATGTCCGGCATAAAGTTCGCCTTTGACAGGCGCGTAAACAACCCCGATGAGCGGAATACCTTTATGGATCAGTGCAATATTCACCGTATAGTCACCGCTGCCGGAGATAAATTCCTTGGTGCCATCCAAGGGGTCAACCAGCCAGAAATAATCATTCCGGCTTAAATCCGGAGTGCGCCCTTCTTCCGAAGCTTCTTCCCCGACCATAGGAATTTCCGGGATAAGCGCGGCAAGCGCTTTTTCAATAATACGCTCAGCAGCAATATCGGCTGCGGTTACAGGGGAGCCATCCCCTTTGGTATTTGCTCCCTCATAACCGGATTCGTCAAAATAGGACAAAGTGACTTCACCGGCTTCCAGAGCAATCCTTTTCATCATGTTGCAAAGCGCTTCCGGATGTTCGAGCAGACGGTTGGGGGAGATACCCATGAATTTATAAATCCTCTTCTGTTTTTTATTGTAGGAAATATTATAGGAATAACTCTTCCATATCCATGAATGTTTTTATTGTCGATTGTGTCCTCCGGATGAGTGGTGTTATAATTTTAAAAATTAACAAGAGGGTCTTTTAATTATGTCAGGATTTCCTGAGAAAATCCTTATTATTGATGATGATCATGCGCTACTTGAAGTAGAAGAGCTGGCGCTGAAACGAATCGGCGATATTGAAGTCCAGCTTTGCGATAGCTGCGATCAGGCTGTTACAGCGATCGAAAATTTTACCCCGGAACTGATACTTCTTGATCTGAAAATGCCAGATAAGGACGGTACAGAAGCTGTAAGGGAGCTTAGAAAAATAGAGAAGATTTCAGGAACGCCCATTATTTTTGTAACAGGAGAACACAGAGTCATCATGCAGGATGACTATAAAGTTCTGGGTGTTATTGGCATTATATATAAGCCATTTAAACCATCAGATTTTATAACGGGTATTCAGGATCTTTGGCATATGTTCCAAAACCCATAAATAAAACTTATGAGAAAAGGCTGTATTAAGTTTCTTAATACAGCACAAAACTATTCCCTGTAAAATGGTGAGCTTTAAAGTTTTAATGAGTCTTTGTTCGCTGCTGCGGGTGTTATATCCTGCTTTACAGGTTCCTGTGCCAGATGTATTACTTTTGATCCGCTGGCGACTTCATTAAAATATTCCAGATCTTCTTTTGTACCTTCAAATAAAGGGCGTCCTGACGTTGCGCAATAGGCGATATATTTTGACATAAAAAAACTCCATATAATGATGAATTGCAACTTATTATGCACGCTTCATATAGATCTTTCCTGAATTCGTGTCAATTTTATTTTCATTTTCATAATTAAAAAGAGGCCGTGGATATATCGGAATTTTTTATTGCGAAAACTGATTAAAAACTTCATAAACAGACGTAATCATGAACAGTAAAATGAAATTATACAGCTTTGCTTTTGGGGAAGGATATCCCTACGAAATATTTGCGCCTTTGAGTGTCCTGCCTTACAGCCTTTTTTTTGATAGCTCCGATCACCTGCATGAATTAGGCCGCTATAGCTTTATTGCGTTTCATCCTTTCGAGATTATTGAATCAAAAAATGGAAAAGTGTCGGTTACCAATAAGGATCAGCAACTGGCTTTTGATGCGCTGGCTCTGGATACTCTTAAAGAAAGACTGGAGCTTTACGGGCTGGACAAACAAAATCGTTCTGATCTGCCTCCGTTTCAGGGGGGGGCTGCCGGATTTTTTGGTTATGATCTTGTGCGCGGTCTTGAAAAAATCCCGCAGCAGGCACAGGATAATGAAAATATGCCGGATATGGCCATCGGGCTTTATGATCAGGTCTATGCCTATGATCATCATAAAAAAACAGGGTGGTTTATGGTTCATGCACAGGATGAACAAACCGCCAAAGCCAGATATGCCCATTTTATAAAACGAACACAAGATCAGGTGAAGAGCGAGACTTCCGCTTTTTCCGGCGATAGTTACTGGAAAAGTTCGCATACAAAACGACAATATAAGGAAGCCGTGCAGCGGGCGATTGATTATATTTATGCGGGTGATATTTTTCAGTGCAATTTATCACAGAAATTTGAAGCGGAATTACCACAGGGTTTTAGCCCGTGGGATCATTATCTGGGCTTACGCCGCGTGAATAGCGCGCCATTTGCCGGCTTTATGAATTTTGGCTCCTTTATGCTTTCTTCGGCTTCACCGGAACGTTTTCTTTTTGTCCAGAACAGGCAGGTAGAAACCAGACCGATCAAGGGAACGGCCAGACGGCTTGAGGAAGAGGGTGTTGATAGAATTTATCGGAACCATCTTGAGAACAGCAAAAAAGACCGCGCTGAAAACACAATGATTGTTGATCTTATGCGCAATGATTTATCAAAAGTCTGCGAAGATCATGCGATTGATGTACCGCAGCTCTGCAAGCTCGAGAGCTTTGCCAAGGTGCATCACCTTGTTTCTGTGGTCACAGGAACGCTTCGTGCGGATCAGTCTGCCGTCGATTTATTACGAGCCTGCTTTCCGGGTGGGTCAATTACGGGCGCGCCTAAAATTCGCGCCATGCATATTATTGAGGAACTGGAAAAAACGCGCAGGGGTGCATATTGCGGTGCTATGGGTTATATCAATTTTAACGGAACGATGGATACAAATATTATTATCCGGACTCTTGTTTATCAGGATAACAAGGTCAGTTTTAATGTCGGCGGCGGAATTGTTGCAGACTCTGTTCCTGAAGATGAATATGATGAAACAATGGTCAAAGCCGAGGCAATATTTAACAGTTTTGAATTACTGGCCATGGAGAATCTTCAAAAGGAGATGAAAGCAGAACAATGATTTTATTGATAGATAATTACGATTCATTTGTTTATAACCTTGCCCGTTATGTTGGAAAATTAGGACGGGCGCGTGATGTTGTACGGAATGATGAAATTACTCTGGAAGAGATTGGTATTTTACAGCCAGAGGCTATTATTTTGTCTCCCGGCCCTTGTACGCCGAAAGAAGCGGGGATTTGTAACGGCATAATTCGTACTTTTGCAGGACAGATTCCTATTCTCGGGATTTGTCTGGGTCATCAATGTATTGCGTCCCAGTTTGGCGGGCGGGTTGTACAGGCGGAAAAACCCTGTCATGGAAAAAGCAGCCTGATTGAGCATAATGCCCGTGATATGTTTATGGGACTTCCCAATCCAATGGAAGGGGGGCGCTATCACTCCCTGATTGTCGAACTTGCCGCGAACACGCCTTTAAGAATAACGGCCAGAACTGAAAAAGAGGGGATCATCATGGGAATCAAACACTGTGATTATCCTCTTTATGGATTACAGTTTCACCCTGAATCGGTTATGACGACATATGGTATTGATATTCTCCGGAATTTTACAATGATTATGGATCAATGGAATGAAAAAAGGGAAGCGGCATAAATGATTTTTTTCAATGATGCTTTCCAGCATACAGATAATTGCTTTGTCTCTCCGTCAGATCGTGGTCTGACACTTGGGGACGGTGTTTTTGATACAATGCTGGTTGTTGATGGCACGCCTCTTTATCCCGAGGAACATTTTAAAAGGCTTGTCCAGAATGCCGGTATTTTAAAGATCAGGTTTACTCTTGATTTTCTGGCAACAGCCAAAAATCTTTTAAAAGTAAACCAGTTTACAACAGGGCGCTATGCCATCCGCACGACGATAACACGAGGCAGCGGAATGCGGGGATTAGCGCCGCCGGAAACTGCAACGACAACCATCATTATGCAGGCCAGTCCTGTACCGCAAAATGATGATCCTGTGACAATGATTATTGCTGAAACTGTCCGGCGGAACAGTTTTTCGCCTTTATCCCGTATTAAATCCCTGAATTATGGTGATAATCTGATTGCCCTGATGGAAGCAAAGGACAAAGGGGCGGATGATGCTATTTTGCTCAATGCCGAAGGTCATGTCTGCTGCGCGTCTACCAGCAATATTTTTATTGTTGAAGGGCATGATTTTATTACACCGCCTCTTTATGATGGTGTTTTAAACGGTATCACACGCCAGTTTATTCTCCAAAAATATCGGGTGCGGGAGGAATCTATCCATGCAGAACGACTTTTAAAATCAGATGCTGCTTTCCTAACCAATAGTCTATCCGGTATCAGAGCAATCAAAAAAATTGAAGACACGACATTTGCCTATGCCAAACTAGCCGGACTGGCCGCTTGAGGGATTCATTATTTTGGCCATAAGAATATCAGCAAGGCTCTCTCCTGTTGCTTTTGCAATTTCGCGCAGACCTGTCGGGCTGGTAATATTGACTTCAGTGAGATAATCGCCGATCACATCAAGTCCGGCAAAAAGAATTCCCTCCTGTACCAGACGTTTTCCAACGACGGTAGCAATTTCCAGTTCCCGTTCGTTCAAAGGCCGGACGTCATAGCTCCCTCCGGCAGTAAGATTGCCGCGAATACTGCCATTCTTTGGTAAACGTACCAGCGTATGGGGAAATGGTTTACCATCAATCACAATAATTCTTTTATCTCCCAGCGTAATTTCGGGAATAAAGGCCTGTGCCTGAACCGGATAGGTGCCGCGTTCTGTATGCATTTCCCAGATGACTTCAAAATTCACATCATTGTGATGAACCAGAAACACGCCCTGTCCGCCCATGGCGTCCAGAGGTTTTATAATAATGGTGTCATGCTGTTCCAGAAAATCCCGTAAAACCGTGAGAGAAGAGGTTATAACATAGGGCGGACAGAAGGCAGGAAAATGTGTTGCCAGAATTTTCTCGTTATAAAGGATCAGGGAGGCCGGATTATTGACAACATGGACACCGTGACGCTGCGCATGGTCAAGAACAAGACAACTATGGAGAAAACGTTTGTCAACAGGGGGGTCTTTGCGCATGAGAATGGCATCCAGCCCTGAAAGCGCCATGATCTCCGGCTGCCCTTTTGTAAACCAGTGCGCAGGATCGTCAAAAACAGTTATGGGATGAACCAGCGCATAAGCAATATCATCCTTGATATACAAATCATCCTGCTCCATATAGAATAAAACTGCATGACGTTCCTGCGCGGCCAGCATAATGGCAAGTGTGGAATCTTTGTGCGGTTTGATATTCTGGATCGGATCCATAACCATTCCGATTTTATATGTGCTTTTTGTAGATGACCCCATGATGAAAGTTCCTGTCTTATGCTAACCATTCAGACTCTTATCGACGATATGAAGGCCGGGTGCAAGCCCAAAGATCACTGGCGCATCGGGGTCGAGCACGAACGCTTTGCCTTTCGCAAGTCCACAGGCGCGTCGCTTTCCTATGACGGGGTGTCCGGTATCCGGCAGTTGCTTGAAACTTTTGCTGCCGTGCAGGGGTGGGAGATCATCCGTGAAAACGGCCTTCCTATTGCCCTGAAAAAAGACGGGCTGAATTTAACGCTGGAACCCGGGGGACAGGTTGAATATTCAGGTTCGCCGCTTTCCTCTCTGACGGAGATCAGGGAGGAAATGGGGTCTTTTTATAAAGCACTTGATGAAACCGTTTCTGCCCTTGATATTGATTTTCTGGCCTGTGGATTTCATCCTGTCTGGAAACGTAAGGATATTCACTGGATGCCCAAAGGCCGCTACGCCCTGATGCGGCCTTACATGGAAAAAACGGGAACTCTTGGTATTGATATGATGTTGCGTACTTGCGGCACACAGGTCAATCTGGATTTCTCAAGTGAAGAGGATATGGTTCAGAAGTTCCGTGTCGCGCTGGCCTTGCAGCCTGTGATAACGGCATTAATGGCTAACTCTAGAAAAAAAGAAGGACAGGATACCGGTTATGCCTGTTATCGTTCTCATATCTGGACGGACACGGATCCTGACCGATGCGGCATTCTTCCTTTTGTATTTGATCATGATATGGGTTTTGCGCGTTATATCGAGTATGCGCTGGATGTCCCTATGTACTTTATCCACCGTGAAGGGCGCTATATCGACATGACAGGACAATCTTTCCGTGATTTCATAGCAGGGAAACTTCCGGGTTATGAAGGTGTCTTTCCGACGATTGAGGACTGGAACGATCATTTGTCCACTTTATTTCCCGAGGTGCGCCTCAAACATTATCTGGAACTGCGCGGCCCCGATAGCACAGCGCCAGAAGATGTTTATGCGATGGCGGCTTTCTGGAGCGGAATTTTTTATAATGAAACTGTGCTGGCGCAAGCCTGGGCGCTGGTCAAGGACTGGGGCGCTATCGCTCATCAGGCGATTCGCACGGAAATGCCACGCGCCGGACTGGCAACAAAAACACCGGATGGCCGTGATTTATTTGCGCTGGCGCAGGAGATTCTTCCCCTTGCAAAACAGGGGCTCGCATTACAGGATCAGGCATTTTTAAAGCCCTTTCTGGAGAAGGTAGAGTCCACAGAACAGGCCGCCAGAGCCCTGTCTGGCACATAAAGAAATTCTGTTGTCTTTTTCTCTGTTTCGGCGCAATGATCCATGATCATGTTCTCGACTGAAAGCTCGGAAAATTATCTTGCGGATCGCCGTTTTACGATGGCGATGCAACTTTATGAGCGCGGCGATTGCGATGCCGCCCTTGATCAGAGGTGGTCCTACTTTGTTGGACAGGTTG
>PFTR01000034.1 GCA_002789675.1 Alphaproteobacteria bacterium CG_4_9_14_3_um_filter_47_13
AAAACGGCAATCCTGTGGGGGGTGTGATAGGTCATGTGTAAATATAACACGTCATATTCTTATTCTAAAGTACTATAATTCCGAACGCAAGGAACTTATCTATTCGATGCTGGACCGCTCAAAAAGGGCAGAATCCATAACCCGGATCAAGACCGGAACAACCGCCAAAACACCGGAGCAATAATATTCTCTTATCCTGACCGCAAAAAAACTGGACATTCATCCTATTTTTTCCTATAAGCACAAATCTGTCTTTCTTGGCAGACGCCCAAGTAGCTCAGTTGGTAGAGCAGAGGACTGAAAATCCTTGTGTCGGTGGTTCAAATCCGCCCTTGGGCACCATCTTTTCAAAGAAATCCCCGATATCCGTTACCGCGTGGTCTTCACCAGACCGTGCTTTTTCATCGAGGCAATAACACGGTATTTATAGCCGTTACCAATATGCGGCGTGCGGGAGTGATATTGCGCGATAGCACGGGACAAATCATTGGTTTCATCAAGATGCGTGCGTAAAATCCAGGCCGCAACCCCGACATTGGTACAGGGATCATCACGAAGCCAGTGTCGCGCTGTCCCCGCGCTTACGCCCCACTGCGCCGCCAGTTCAGGAACCCAGATTGTATTAATCTGCATCGGCCCCAGATCATAGCTGCCATTTCTGTTTGGACCGACTTCCTGTCCAACCCGTCCGGCCTCTATTTGATAAATTCCCAGTAAAACAGCAGGAGGCAGCCCGTATGTCTGGGCAGCCATAAATATACAGGCGGCGAGGACTTTTCCCATTATTTATGACCCTTCTTTTGTGTCATCATCGGTTTGCGGTTTTGGCGTAAAAAATCCCATAGGATTATAAGCGCCTTTATCAACAGGATCTTCCTGTTTTTCCAGGGGCTCTGGCAAGGGTGCAAAAACCTTGTCTGGAACAATAGGGGCAGGCTCCACATTTTGTATTGCAGGCGAAGACACATTTCCTGCACTTTCCCTGTCCGGCATTGATGCCAGACCCAATACCTCCATCATTCCAGCGCGAGTGTCAAAAGATTGCCAGACACCCTCCATAGAAAGCAGTCCCCCGGAGCTTTCAGCCGCCTGTGCCCGTGTCTGCACATCCATCGCCATTAATCTGTCCATTTCCTCACGGTGGCATTCCACATAAAGGCAGGAGAGTGCCTTTAAAATAAGAAGCTCTGCCTGTCTGGTTGTCTGTTCCGTGCCGTCTGTAAAAACTTTTTCCCGTAATTGTCTGGCGCGCAGAACAAGTTTATCGGCAATTTCCTGCATAAGTTTGGCTTCCGGCCTTCCGAAAGAAAAACCCGCCACTATATTTATAACCGGTGCAAGCGTTCCCATATATTGAATGTTAATCTGGTTTTCATCCAGAGAAAACCGGGAAGGATCCATATTTTCCAGCCGTGATGTATTTTCTGCTGCCGGAGTAAAATTATCGGAAAATGTCAGAACGGCTTCCAGTGTCTTGACCATACGCTTGATATCATTTTCATTCGGAACCTTTCCGGCCAGTTTATATTGTCCGGCAATAATTTGTCCGGACAGCGCCGTCAAAGCAAGGCGTACAGAATCATCATGGCTTCCCGCATCTTTCATATCCATGCTTGATGACAGGGCAACACCCAGCGAGACAGCCTTCCCCAGAAGCTCGGCCACACGTCCGGCTTCCTGCCTGCGGGTGTCATCAGCAGCAGCATTCTGACGCGATTCAACCTCGCTTACAGCCGCCATCAACGGAGCCCCGAGTTTTTCCAGAATTTGCACCTGAAAGAGAGAGCGCTGGGTCATTCATACCTTCTGTATCTTTTAAAAATTATCCATTTATCTTTATAACGAGCGCGACCCTTACAGTACAAGAAAAGATACTTTTCAATCCATAAAAAACGACAGGCCGCATGAAGATGTTCTCTAAAGAATTGAAATTTGACAAAAATTTTTTTAGTAGGTAAGCATTATTATTATAACAAATTGGAAAACATGATGAAACTTTATGATTACTATCGCTCCTCCGCCTCTTATCGGGTACGGATTGCGCTTCATTTGAAGAATATTGATTTCGAGACTATTCCCGTTGATCTGCTCGCGGGAGATCATAAAAATAAGGATTATAAAGCCCATAACCCGCAGGGTCTTGTGCCCCTGCTTGTGGAGGGGGATAACGAACTCGGCCAGTCTCTTGCCATCATGGAATATCTGGATGAGACATATCCTGAACCTTTGCTGGTATCCGGCACAGCGCTGGATAAAGCCTATATCCGGCAAATGGCGCTGCTTGTTGCCTGCGAAATCCATCCGATGAACAATCCCAAAGTCTGGAAAGCCTATGTCGGCGGCAAACTCGGCGCGGATGAAAAACAGATGCAGGACTGGTATCATTTCTGGATTCTGGATGGTCTGGCAGCTTATGAAGCGTTGCTGATAAAATATCAGAAGGCAGGCGCTTTTACCTGCGGAGACACCCCCTCTATGGCTGATTTATATCTGATTCCGCAGCTTTATAACGCCCGTCGCTTTAATGTCGATCTACAAGCATTCTCTAAAATCCGTGCGATTGAATTAAACGCAATCAAACTGGATGCTTTTCAAAAAGCCGCACCGGAAGCACAGGCAACCGCACCTGCGGATATGCCTGCTATTCACGGGGCAAAATCCCCTTTACTGCAACCATCCTGATAAATATGCTATTATAAAAAGCAGGAGACGAAGAATGGTGGCCGATACAAAGCAGGCAAGTTATGTGCATCTGACAATTGATCAGGGGTGGAAAAACTATACACCGGATCACCATGAAAGCTGGAATATGCTTTATGATCGCCAGATGGGCATTCTGGAGCCACGTGCCTGCCCCGAATATCTACAAGCTGTTCAGGATCTTGGTTTTACGGCGGATAAAATTCCGGACTTTCACGAAGTGAATGAAAGGCTGCGTGCCTTTACCGGCTGGGAGGTTGTCGCCACCGAAGGACTGATTAAAGCCAAACCTTTTTTTGATATGCTCGCCGACCGGAAATTCCCTTCCGGTTACTTTATCCGTGATAAAAACCAGCTCGATTATCTGGAGGAGCCGGATATTTTCCATGATCTGTTCGGACATATCCCGCTGCTGACCAATCAGGCCTATGCTAATTATATGTATGAGTACGGGAAAGGTGGCGCACGGGCGCTGGAATATAAAACAACCAAAAATCTGGCACGGCTGAACTGGTGGACAATTGAATTTGGTCTCATTCAAAAACCGGACGGACTAAAACTCTATGGCGCGGGATTATGTTCCTCTTACGGCGAGGCACAATATTGTCTTGATGATCCCTCGGCGCATCATATCAAATTCGATCTGGAGCGCTGTATGCGCACCAAAGTCTATATCAATGATTTCCAGCCCTGCTATTTTGTCATTGATTCATTTGAAGATCTTTTCGAGCAAGCCGTCAACACCGATTTCAGCCCGATGTATAAAAGCTTTAAAGGCATGGAAGGAATAGAACAGGCCACAGAATATCTCCCGTTTGATCTTGTTCCGCAAGATAATGTTATTCGTAAAGGGACACAGGAATATATTGATCCAAAACGGGAATTTCTGGAAGACAGCATCAGTATATAAGGTTCAACGCCCCCTGCCTAAGATGTTTTTTTTATGATAATACGTAATTTAGCCTCCAGCTGTTTTGGTGAAAACGGTTTGCGAATATAGCCTGTAACACCGGCAACTTTAGCCTCGACAACCGAATTCATGTCACTTCGTCCTGTTACCATCAAAAACGGCATATCAGCACCCGTAGAGCGTAACTGCCGCAAAAACTCGACCCCGCTCAGACCCGGCATATTCCAGTCACAAATAATCAAATTCACAAAATCAGATGCTGAATCCATAAATTGCAAAGCCTCGCGGCCATCGCCGGATTCAAAAATCTGCGTCACGCCAAGTTCAGCCAGCATATTACGCAGCAAAGCCCGTGCATCATGCTGATCCTCAACAATCAATATTTTTAAATTATTTAAAGGCTCCGCCATTTTTGGGTCTTTCTCATAAATTTTTAATTTCGTAAACAAGCGCTTCCGATTTTTTATCATCAGGAGACTCTTCGTCAAGCAGGGATTTTAAAACGGCTGCCAATTTTTCAAAGGCAACCGGTTTCGCCAGTAAAATGGCATCATCGGGAATATCAACCTGCGCCAGTGTACCGTTTGCAGGAAATCCGCTCATAAAAACCACCTTTATATCCTCACGGACAGCCTGAACAAGCTCCGCCAGCTTCAAACCATTCAATTCAGGCATAACGACATCGGTCAGAAGAAAATCAATCTCCCCTTCATAGTCATCCTGTCTAACCAGCGCTTCAGCACCGTTGGCTGCTGCGATCACTTTCATACCGGCATCTTCAAGAAAACGACAGACAATCAACAGAAGATCCGGTTCATCTTCAGCAACCAGCGCCGTATAGCCCTCAAATCTTATCGTGCCGTCTGCTTCCGTTATCTCTGTAATGACCCCTTTTTTACTAAAAGGAAGATAGATATTCATACTCGTACCCTCTCCCGGAACGCTTTCAACCTGAATGACACCTTTCATATCCTGCACAAGGCCATAAACCATCGAAAGTCCCAGTCCCGTTCCTTTTCCCTGCTCCTTGGTTGTAAAGAAAGGATCAAAAATTTTATCTGCAATTTTAGGATCAAGACCGGTTCCGGTATCTATGACGGACAGGAGGATTGTCTCCGGATCTTCCTTTTTTGCTATTATTTTAATCATGCCCCCGTCAGGCATGGCATCTCTGGAATTAATAACAAGGTTCATTAAAATCTGTGCCAGCCCATCGGGAATACACTCGACAAACAATCCTTTTTCAACATCAATAACAAGTTTTATAGAATTGGAGAGTAAAGGCTCCATTAACTGTTTCTGCTCCTGAATAAGACGGGGCAAATCAATAACCATATTTTCTGTCATCTTGTGTCTTCCAAACAGAAGAAGCTGTTTTGTCAGTCCGGCACCTCTTTTGCTTGCCTGCCGGATACGGTCAAGATAATTCAGAAGTGTCTCGTCACCTTTTTCTGCATATTTCTCTG
This sequence comes from Alphaproteobacteria bacterium CG_4_9_14_3_um_filter_47_13, assembly GCA_002789675.1. Taxonomy (GTDB): domain Bacteria; phylum Pseudomonadota; class Alphaproteobacteria; order Micavibrionales; family Micavibrionaceae; genus UM-FILTER-47-13. Next base: position 5,077 of record PFTR01000034.1, read on the forward strand.
CCATGCGGGCATAGCCATCTACAATAGAAAGAATATTGTTAAAATCATGTGCCACACCACCGGCAAGCTGTCCCAGCGCCTCAAGTTTTTGTGCCTGAAACAATTGTGCTTCATTTGCCTTCAGAGGTGGTCCTACTTTGTTGGACAGGTTGGCGGCGTTTTTAAGGTGGAATCCCGTTTCAACAATTATGCCGCCATTGCGTAAATTTC
>PFTR01000014.1 GCA_002789675.1 Alphaproteobacteria bacterium CG_4_9_14_3_um_filter_47_13
AATTACGAGAGTATCGGCGTGCGCGATACCGTTGATCTGCATGAAGAGTTTCTAAACTCGAATACAAAATTATTTCAAAAACGCCAGCAAAACCATAACAGCACCAAAAAGAAAACAGCATGAAAGAAATCAGGGGAGATGTCTGCATTATCGGCGCAGGATCAGGAGGTTTATCCGTTGCCGCAGGAACGGCGCAACTTGGCCTTAAAACTATTCTCATCGAGCGCGATGCCATGGGCGGGGATTGCCTGAATACCGGCTGTGTTCCTTCCAAGGCTTTACTGGCTGCCGCCAAACGCGCTTATATACACCGCAAAAATGATATCAAGGGGATCGCGCCGCACGAACCGGATATTGATTTTGCCGCCGTCAAGGATCATGTCTTTGATGCCATCAATACCATTGCACCGAATGACTCGCAGGAGCGGTTTGAAAAACTCGGCGTAACCGTCATTCGCGAGACCGCCCGCTTCACCGCGCCGGATACAGTGCAGGCCGGAGAGCATCTTATCAAGGCGCGTTATATCATTATTGCCACAGGATCACGCGCTTCCGTGCCGCCCGTCCCCGGGCTTGATAAAAATAAGATACTGACCAATGACACTATTTTTTTCCTACGCGAAAAACCGGAACATCTCCTGATTATCGGCGGCGGACCGATTGGAATTGAAATGGCGCAGGCTCATAGACGACTGGGCTGCCGCACCAGCGTTTTTGAAAAAGGCGGAATTTTACCGCGTGATGACCAAAGCAATGTCGATATCCTTCGCCAGTCTTTAAAAAAAGAAGGTATTGCCTTATACGAAAACATTCAAATCAGGGAAGTAAAGCACACCATTTCCGGCCTTTCCATGATCGTTGAGAAAGAGGGTAACACAGTCGAAGTTACAGGAAGTCATCTTCTTGTCGCCGCCGGACGTGAGCCGGATCTCGAAAGCCTTGATCTGGAAAAGGCAGGCATTATTTTTGATAAGAAAGGTATTACGGTTGATGCGCGTTTACGGACAAACCGCAAAAAAATATATGCTATCGGCGATGTCTCCGGCGCGCCGCAATTTACGCATGTTGCGGGTTATCATGCCGGTATTATCATTCGCAATCTCTGCTTTAAAATTCCGGCAAAAACCGATTACAGCGCTTTGCCATGGGTCACCTATACAGACCCTGAACTTGCTCAGGTCGGTCTCACCGAAGAGGCCGCACGAAAAAAACACGGCAATACCATAAGAGTTGCCACATGGCCTTTTAATGAAAATGACCGCGCCATCACCGAGCATTTTACCAAAGGACAAATCCGTATCATTACTGATAAAAAGGGTAAAATTCTTGGTGTTTCTATCGTAGGATCGCAGGCCGGAGAGCTGATCGGCCTCTGGGCGCTGGCTCTGTCATCCGGTCTAAAAATCAGTGCGGTCACAAACATGATCGCCCCTTATCCTACATTGGGGGAAATCAGCAAACGCGCAACAGGCGCATGGTACACCCCCTCCCTATTCAGTAATAAAACCCGCCGGATTGTCAGTCTTTTACAAAAGCTTCCTTTTTAACTTCCAGAATTTTTTCTGGCATTTAATATTATAGAAATTATATCATATCTAGAAAAAGGTTTGAAATCCTAAAAAGTTGTGTCACGCCCTAAATCTCTATATAACCCGCTTTATGAGGGAACTATGAGTACAGAAACAAATAACTATTCATCGGATTTGATCCTGAGCGTGGAAGAGGCTCTGGTCATTCTGGGCGGCAAGCCGTTTTTTGAGGACATGACCTTTCATATCCACGCCGGACGCAAGATTGCACTTGTCGGGAAAAACGGCGCAGGAAAAACAACATTGATGAATCTGATTACCGGCGACCGCGAGCTTGATGATGGCCGCCGCTGGACATTACAGGGCATCACCATCGGCTATATGCAGCAGAATATTACGCCCGTTATCGTCCAGAGCGTACAGGATTTCGTTTTTGGCGGTCTTGCCGAAGATAATGAGGAATGGGAGCGTGATTATAAGATCGCGATGGTGATCCAGCCACTCGGACTGGCAACGACTGATTCTATGGACAGCCTTTCCGGCGGGATGCTACGGCGGGCGGCACTGGCGCGGGCGCTGGTGGAGGCTCCGGATATTCTGCTGCTTGACGAGCCAACCAACCATATGGATCTGGAAACAATCCAGTGGCTGGAAGATTTTCTACAATCCTATCAGGGCGCTGTTGTCTGCGTATCCCATGACCGTACATTTCTTAGCAATATTACAGACCGTGTCTTCTGGCTTGATCGCGGAGAAATGAAAGTCAGCCCCTATGGGTTCAAACGGTTCGAGGAATGGTCACAGGGACTTCTGGAACAGGAAGGCCGCGCCCTGCATAACCGCAGCAAAAAAGTCGAGCAGGAACTGGAATGGGCCAAACGCGGCGTCAAGGCACGGGTCAAACGCAATGTCCGCCGTGTCGCACTTGCCCATGACGAAGCACAGACTTTTGAAAGCGACCTGTCTGCCTATAAGCGTGTCACGCGGAAAATTAAAATTGAAGCGCCAAAACCTGATGAAACCTCAATGAAGGTTGCCGAGTTTTTCAATGTCTGCAAGTCATTTTCCGACCCACATAGTGACAACAACAAAATCATTCTTGATAAATTTAACCTGCTTGTCCGGCGCAAGGATCGTGTTGGCATTCTTGGACGGAACGGCGCGGGGAAGACCACCCTTTTGAAAATGATTATCGGAGAGATGAAACCTGATAGCGGTACCATCAAACTGGCCAATGACCTGTCATTCGGCTATTTCGACCAGAAGCGCTCCACCCTTGACCCCGATAAAACCGTGCAGGAAAATATGTGCGAAACGGGCAGCGACCATATCAAGGTACGCGGAAAGCTGCGTCATATCTGCGGTTATATCAAGGATTTTCTGTTTGATCCGGAAGATGCGTGGCGGAAGGTCAGCACCTTATCCGGTGGCCAGATGAACCGCCTGCTTCTTGCCAAAGTACTAGCCAGCCCGGGAAGCTTTCTTATTCTTGACGAGCCGACCAATGATCTTGATATGGACACGCTGGATATGCTTGAGGAAATTCTGGCCGTGTTTGAAGGCACTCTATTTGTTGTCTCCCACGACCGCGATTTTATGGACAGGATCGTCAATAAACTTCTGGTGTTCGAGGGAGATGGAAAAATTGAAACAATTACAGGCGGATATAGCGCATATCTTCATTATAAAGCCGCCAAAGAAGAAAAGGGTGCGCCGCCTTCTCCTTCTAAAAGCGCGCCCGAAAAAGCAATACAGGACACTGTAAAATCACCTGTTAAAATGACTTATAAGCTTCAATATGAACTCGAGCAATTACCGCAGCAGATCAAAAATCTTGAAGAGGAATGCGCCGCACTCAAAAAGCAAATGGCGGATCCTGATCTTTATAATAAAGACAAAGACCTTTTTTTTGAAACAACAAAAAAGCTGGAAGCCGCAGAAACCATATTGGAAACATCCGAAACACGCTGGATTGAACTCGAAGACATCCGCGCCCGCGCACAAGAAGGATAATAATGCCAGAGTGGATTGTTTACATCCTTGAATGCGCCGATGGCACACTTTACACTGGCATCACCAACAATCTTCAGCAACGCCTTGAAAAACATACGACCGGAACAGGCGCAAAATATACGCGGGGGCGCGCCCCGTTTCGCGTTATCTTCACCGAGACCCATGAAGGAAAGAGCAGCGCCCTGAAAAGAGAGATCGAAATAAAAGCGTTAGGGCGAGAAGAAAAATTACGCCTCATTAAGGAAAACACATAAGACTGGCATATTCCTTGCAAATTACCGAAAGACAGTAAAACGCTTTCACCGACCTCAGGATCAGACTATTGAACGAAAAAATATTAAATAACAATACTTTAGTATCTCTGGCGCAACGTGCCGCGCCGCAGGTTCTACATGCCATAAAAAATGCCAGTACCCGTACAGGGGTTAATTTTGCCTATCTGATGGAACAGGCCGCCGCCGAGAGTAACTTTAATGAAAAGGCACAATCCCGTTCCAGCAGCGCCGCCGGACTATACCAGTTCATTGAAAAAACATGGCTCGGTATGGTTAAAAAGCATGGTGATAAATACGGTCTTGGCGACCTCGCCGGACAAATTAATGATAAAGGGCAAGTGACCGATACGGCCACGCGCCAGAAAATTCTGGATTTGCGTAAAGATCCTGAAAAAGCTGCTTTGCTCGCCGCTGAGTTTGCTGCTGAAAACAAAAACTACCTTGCGCAGCATGTCGGCGGGGATATTGGCGCTACCGAGCTATATTTTGCGCATTTTATGGGAGCCTCCGGTGCATCCGGTTTCCTGAACGCGATGAAAGAGAACCCCCTGCAAACGGCTGCCGACCTCTTTCCGAAAGCCGCCCGCGCCAATTATAATGTCTTTTATGACCGTAAAACAGGACAGGCGCGAAGTCTGGCAGGTGTTTACGAGTTTTTTGATAAAAAATTCAGTGGCAGCAAAGATAGCATTGAAGAAAATATTATAAAAAATAATATCAAAGGCGAAGAAATCGTCCCCTTAAAGTCCTCTCCCAACCCGATGCCGCTCACGGATTTTTTGACAGGGGCAAGGCTTGAACATCCTTTCCTGCGCCAGTCTCCTTCTGAGAACCCCGCACAAAAAGAATTCTCGACATGGCAAGGCCAAAGCCTGTTCCGGCGCGGCGCACTACTTTTCAATCCAGCAGAATTAATGCTTCTGGCACAAGGGACATTGCCTACAGACAGGATTCAGGGGAAAAGATAAGATTTTTTAGCTCCCCCCTACAGATTTTTCTACAATCCATGTAATGGCATCACGGAGCCTGTCTTTATTGGGGCCGCCGCCTTGTGCCATATCACTGCGCCCCCCCCCTTTCCCACCAAGGAATTTTTCTGAAGCTTCCCGCGCCCATTGATCGGCATTGGCCGGGGCACTGACAACAATTGAGGCTTTGGTATCATCTGTTGTCCCAAGTACAATGGTTTTATACTTGTTCTGTGACCGGATCTGGTCGGCAAGAGATTTCAAATCCCTGGCAGGCAGATCCACAATATCGCCCATAGAGGTATTTTTTTCGATCAGAACCTTTTTTTCACTACCGCCGCCACCACCAGCCAATTGACGACGCAAATCCGCAACCTGCTGTTCCAGTTTTTTCTTTTCGGCATTCAGGATTTTCACACGATCCGTTACGTCGGCAGGCGCAGCTTTGATAATATCAGCAATGTCCTGCACAATATGCTCCTGCGCTTCCAGATATTGAAATGCCTGCGCGCCTGTCAAAGCCTCGATCCGGCGAATACCGGCAGCAAGAGCGCTTTCGCTGACAATTTTAAACAGACCGATATCTCCTGTCCGGCGCACATGCGTTCCACCGCATAACTCAACGGAAAAGGGTTTGTCCGGATGATTGCCCATCGTGAGCACACGCACTTCATCATCATATTTCTCGCCAAATAATGCCATGGCTCCGGCTTTAATGGCCTCTTCTTGCGCCATCAAGCGGGTCGTCACTTTTTCATTGGCGCGAATCCGGAAATTAACAGTCTCTTCAATAGCCACGATTTCTTCCCTGGTCAGGGCTTTCGGATGAGAGACATCAAAACGCAGCCGTTTTTCATCCACGACCGAACCTTTTTGTGTCACATGCGCCCCGAGTTTTTCGCGCATCACGGCATGAAGCAGATGTGTTGCCGAATGGTTGGCACGGATCGCATCACGGCAGGCCACATCTATTTTTAACGTTACAGCATCGCCACAGGAAAGATCTCCCCGTGACATTTTTCCGGCATGGACATGAAGTCTGCCAAGTTTCTTCTGGGTATCATTGACAATGAATTCGACATCATCTGCCACAATCACCCCTTTATCACCGACCTGCCCCCCTGACTCACCGTAAAACGGGGTCTGGTTGGTGACAATGACTCCCTCTTCGCCCTGTTTCAGGCACCCGGTTTTTTGACCATCCCTGATGATCGCCAGAATTTTTCCTTCGGCCTGCTCTGTCCCGTACCCCAGAAATTCTGTAGCACCGCACTCTTCAAGCAAGGCAAACCAGAGCGTTTCTGTTGCCGCATCACCGGAGCCCGACCAGCTCGCCCGTGCGGTTTCTTTCTGCTTTTCCATGGCTACATTAAAGCCCTCGATATCAACATCAATTCCTTGTCCTCGTAAGGCATCCTGCGTTAAATCTATTGGAAAACCAAACGTATCGTATAGCTTAAAAGCAGCCTCGCCCGGGAACATCTTTCCTGAGGATATTTTACCTATCTCTTCATCCAGTAATTTAAGGCCGCGCTCCAAAGTAACTTTAAAGCGCGACTCTTCCATTTTCAGTGTTTCAGTAATAAGTGCTTCCGCCCGGCGTAATTCTGGATAGGCTTCGCCCATTAAACCGATCAAAGTTGGTACAAGTTTATACATCATCGGCTCTTGCGCTCCCAGCAAATGGGCATGACGCATCCCCCGGCGCATGATCCGGCGCAAGACATAACCACGCCCTTCATTAGAGGGCATGACACCATCTGCCAGCAAAAACGCCGTACAGCGCAAATGATCGGCAATCACTTTATGGGAAGCTTCCTGTTCTCCTTTCGGAGATACTCCCGTCAGATCGGCGCTATGATTGATAAGCGCCTGCATAATATCAATATCGTAATTATTGTTCGATCCCATCAAAGTCGCGGCGATCCGTTCCAGCCCCATGCCCGTATCAACAGAGGGCGCAGGCAGATCAATACGTATCTCTGCGTCAATCTGCTCATACTGCATAAACACATTATTCCAGATTTCAATAAAACGGTCGCCATCCTCATCCTTACTTCCCGGAGGCCCTCCAAAAATATGATCCCCATGATCGTAGAAAATCTCGGTACAGGGACCGCAGGGACCGGTATCCCCCATCGCCCAGAAATTGGCACTGGTGGGAATACGGATAATTCTATCCTCGCTAAAGCCTGTCACTTTTTTCCAGATAGAAGCCGCTTCCTCATCCGAAGAATGGACAGTGACCAGCAGTTTTTCCGGCGGCAGGGCAAAGTTTTTTGTCACAAGCTCCCACGCCATCGCAATGGCATCCTCCTTGAAATAATCGCCAAATGAAAAATTACCGAGCATTTCGAAGAAAGTATGATGCCGCGCCGTATAGCCAACATTATCAAGATCATTATGCTTGCCGCCTGCGCGAACACATTTCTGGGCGCTGGTAGCGCGGGTGTAGCTGCGTTTTTCCTTGCCAGTAAAAACATCCTTGAACTGCACCATTCCCGCATTGACAAACATCAATGTCGGATCATTCTGCGGCACCAGTGGACTGGAAGGCACAATGGTATGAGCTTTTTTTTCAAAAAAGCCGAGAAACTCTTTTCTTATATCATTCACTGTTTTCATGTGACTAATTTATGTCCTGCGCGGGTCTGGTTACAAGTAAAATAAGATTATCTGTAATTTGCCCTGTCGGCAACCTGATAAGGTTTTAGCGGTACAGTTATAGAAGAAGCCGCAGCCTGTTCCTGAATGTCATCAAATGAAACATACCGCGCCCACTGGCCTTCTGCAACGGCGGCAAGAGACGGCGTGCTTTGCGCCATGCGCATTCTGTATATCCAGTAATTGGCCATGACTTTTTCTACAAAATCACGGGTTTCCTTCATGGGAATCATTTCCACAAATAGAAGCGGGTCATTCTGGATTTTGCTATGGGTTTCTTTCCATTTCCGAAGATTTCCCGGCCCTGCATTATAGGCAATCACCAGAGAAAACAACTCTGTGCCGACATACGTCTGGTCAAGCAGATTCTCGACATAACGCTGCCCGATATCAAGATTGACCTGCGGCTCTTTCAAGCTGTGCCGCCCTTCGGCAGAGCGATACTCACTCCGTCCCGAAACAAAACTGGCCGTTGCCGGCATAAGCTGCATTAGCCCTGTTGCCCCGCTCCCGTTCTGGGCGGTCGGATCGAATTTTGACTCCTGTCTGATCAGGGCATAAATCAACGCTTTGTCAATTTTATAACCGTTCTGCGGTGTCCAAGGAGAAAACGGATAGAGCGCAGCATCATAAAGATGCCCGTCAGGTGTCCGAATCGAAGATGCCAGCCGCATCGCATAAGAAGGAAGCCTTGCGTAATTGGCATAAGCCAGAAGCGCCTCTGTTAATTTTTTATCACCTTTCGGATCAATCTGGCGCAACTCTGTTTCAGCGAGATAATGTTGCCCCGCTTCAACCAGCAACATCGCACGGCGGGATGCATCCGTTTTCATCAGGAGGGCTTTATGCGCGGCAGTATAATCCGGAATATCCCAATTAAAATCATAATCCCACCCCAGTGCGCGGGTTGCGATTAAACCATAAAAAGTCCGCGGGTGACTTGCCGCCCGGCGCAGCCACGGGCTAACATCTTTAATATTGCCCGCCCGCATATGCGCCCGTGAAGCCCAATAGGCACCAGCCGCTGCCGTCCATTTGGAGGCATAGGGAGAATTTGCCGTCAATTCAAAAAGACCTGCGGCCTTTTTATAATGTCCCTGCTGCCACAACACAAGCCCGCCAACCCATCCCGCCATCGGAACATTGACACCGGAGCGACGCGCGCTATCCAGAGCCAGATCTTTTGCCCTGGGAAGATTACCCGTTAACATATAACTATTGGCAATCTGTGCCCGTAACTCGTCATACTCCGTACTATCAAGAAGACGCGCTGTTTTATCATCCAGAAGCTTTTTATAGGCTCGCGTCGGCTGATCCCCTGCCAGATCCTTATACAGAGACTTTGTAAAACCGGCAAGCGCATCCCGCTCGGCCTTACTTCTGCTTTTCGGAGAACGGTAGGCACGATTACGGTCTGAAAGAATATCAAGATAGCCATTAATCCCTTTGCTTTTTTCCGGTTTTTTAACAGAGCCTTTAAAATCCGCAGGCTTGCGCTTCATAGAAAGAGAGTAAATTTTATCCGCCCCCGGGTAATCGGCATAATCATCCATCCAGCCGGAAAGTTCCTTAAAACTTGCCTTATAGGATGTAGGGTGCATATAACGCTGATACAGAATATGGCTGCGCAATCTGGTATCTCCCAGCCCTGCCATCATCTCGTCTGCTTTATCCCAGTTCGCTGCCGCCTGATAAGAGAAAATCTTTCTGTATAAAGCGGCATCATTTTCAGCCAGCTTTGCCTTCTTCTGGAGGGTCGGTTTCATTTCAGGAAGAGGCGGGACTGCAAAACTTGCAAGCTGTGCCGTATCAGGCTTTGAAGAGGGAACCGGAATAATGTCATTACGCTCTGTTATTGTAACAGGTTTTTCAGGAGGAAAAGGAATAGACATATCGGCCCTCGCCGAAATCGGCAAAGAAAAAACCAGAGCTATTAGCAAGGCAAACAGCCTATAGCCGATCTTTCTATCCAACATGTTATGCATAACGGGAGTATTAATATACGAATTCAGAGCCAGAGTCTACAAAATCTATTTTCATAGAGTTTACTATCAACAAAATTATGTGCCCTATAAAAAATACACCCCCTGAAAGCGGCTCTCAACGCTTCACAAGGGGGTGTTTATCAAACCGGGAACGTTATAATTTAGTAACGGTAACTATCTGATTTAAATGGACCTTTTGGCGAAATACCTATATATTCAGCCTGTTCCTTACTCAGCACCGTCAGCTGAACACCAAGTTTATCAAGATGCAACCGCGCTACTTTCTCATCCAGATGCTTCGGCAATACGTAGACTTTGCTGTCATAGGCGCTGTGGTTGTTCCATAGCTCAATTTGCGCCAGTGTCTGGTTGGTAAAAGACGCGCTCATCACAAAGCTTGGATGCCCTGTGGCACAGCCCAGATTAACAAGGCGGCCTTCAGCGAGGAGAATAATACGTTTGCCATCAGGAAATTCAATTTCGTCAACCTGCGGCTTCACATTATACCATTTAAGCTTGCGCAGGGGCTCTGTCTGGATTTCATTATCAAAATGGCCAATATTACAGACAATCGCACGGTCTTTCATTTTCTGCATATGATCCATAGTAATGATGTCTTTATTACCCGTTGTCGTTACAAAGATATCGGCACGGGGCGCGGCCTGCTCCATGGTCACAACTTCATAGCCTTCCATTGCAGCCTGTAACGCACAGATCGGATCAATTTCGGTAACAAGAACACGCACACCTTGTGAAGAGAGTGATTCAGCAGACCCTTTGCCAACATCACCATATCCGGCGACAACAGCTACTTTTCCAGCCATCATCACATCGGTTGCACGGCGAATTCCGTCAACCAGCGATTCACGGCATCCATATTTATTATCAAATTTCGATTTGGTTACGGAATCATTCACATTAATGGCCGGACAGAGAAGCTGCCCTTTTTTCTCCATCTCATAAAGACGCAGAACGCCCGTTGTGGTTTCTTCAGAAATACCACGGATCTCGTCAAAATATTGCGGGTATTTGTCATGCATGATTTTGGTCAGATCACCGCCATCATCCAGAATCATATTCGGTTTCCAGCCATTGGGGCCGTGAATGGTTTGTTCGATGCACCATTCATATTCTTCTTCCGTTTCGCCCTTCCATGCAAAAACAGGAGTCCCCGTGACAGCAATGGCAGCAGCGGCATGATCCTGCGTCGAGAAAATATTACAGGAGCTCCAGCGCACTTCCGCGCCCAGAGCCTGCAAAGTTTCAATCAGAACAGCTGTTTGAATTGTCATATGCAGACAGCCGACGATACGTGCGCCTTTAAGAGGTTGCTTCGCGCCAAACTCCTCACGCGTACGCATCAGACCGGGCATCTCGGTTTCGGCAATCGTAATTTCCTTACGACCCCATTCAGCAAGGCTGATATCTTTTACTTTAAAATCTTCACTCATTGTCATGTCCTTGTCTGCTGTCATTGTGGCCTGGGATTGTGCTGTCATTCTTTTCTCCTGCGCGTTGATTTCCGTATTTACGAAATATTAAGTAGTGTCGGGTAAAAATTAAAGACGAACAGGAGAAAACACAAGGCTTTCCGAAGCTTTACCAATAAAAAAAGGTGTGCATCCATGAATTTTGGGAAATTTAGTGAGATTCCGGTACAAAAACCATACACATATCGCCGAAATCCCGGACATGACACTTCCTTTACAATCCTTAAACAACTTGAGCAGAACGGTCACTATCAACAAATTGGCAATTATACAGTTCTTGACCCGTCAGAGGAGCTGACTTTATCCGAAAAAAAAGTAAAGAATCTGATCGCTTCGATGAATAATGACAGCGACAATCAGATTAACTCATATGAAGAAGTGGAAAAAAAGTTTCTTTATTACCGAGCTCCGACGGACGATCCCGGCAAAGTCAGGATTATTTTTTATACACTGGGGGAACAAGGAGTCTCTATGGAAAATGCCATTTTATCTCTGGAAGATGCTTTCGAGAAGGCATAAAATGTAACCGTTTTCTTCACTTGCAGTATCAGGCTATTTTTTCTAGCCCCTCATAGAGATTTTCTTCACTGATTTTTGTCAGATCTTTATTAACTTCTGCCACAACACGGCTGGCGACCGGTTTACTTAAAGTTTTCCGCATATCACTGAGCGTTTGAGGCGGCGCGACAAGAATCAATCTATCAAAAGCTTCTTTTTGCAGCGCCTCATCAAGCCATCCGGAAAGTTCATGGACAAATTTATATGCTTGCCGGCGCACGGGACTCATAGACGGTGCATACTGAATTTGTTCAGAATTACCGAAAACATCTTTTGTATTTTCTATTGTCTCCTCTGTGATCGCCATTTTTACACCTTCCGATGGATAGGCTTCGCCAATCATTTCAAAGGAGTTATCGGCCTTGCTAAATATTTTGGTAATCTTCTTGTCAGCCAGAATAATCCATATGCGCGGTATTTTGTGATGCCCGGATACATAGTGACCTACACCGAGATCGTTTAGATCTCTTTTAACAACAGCTCCAGTCAGCTTCATTATAAAAACCCCGCTTGAAAAGAGATATCCGAACATAAAACAGCGCACGCAGGTGTGACGCCGGTCAAAAATAGATAAAATCTCTGTTATTGTTGTATTAAATGTGCACGCCGTTTTTGTACAAGCTGAAGCATATCCTGCCAGACCTGTCTTTTTTGAGACGGCGTATTGAGAAGATGGGCAGGATTATAAATAGCCAGTGCCGGAATAACAACAGGCGGCGTATCAAACAATCCCGCTGTCACAGGGCGGTACTCGTAAAATTTTCCACGCAGTTTGGAAATTGAAGCGCTTTCTCCCAGCAATGCTTTTGTCGCCACACCACCCGCAAGAACAAGCATTTGTGGACGCACCAATGCAATATGCTTTTCGATAAAAGGAAGGCTCACTTCAATTTCAGAGGCCAGTGGCGAGCGGCTGCCCGGAGGCCGCCAGTTCAAAATATTGGCCATATAAACAGCTTTAGCGGGATCTTCGTTATGTCGGCCCAATCCGATATATGAAAAAATGATATCAAGCAGCTGTCCGCCCGTACCGGCAAACGGCTTGCCAAATCTGTCTTCCTCCGCATCCGGCACATCCCCGACAAGCATTATATGTGCCTGTGGATTGCCGTCACTAAAAACAAGCTTTGTGGCTGTTTTTTTAAGGGGCAATCCCTCGAAGCCGGCTATAGCCTGCTGTAACGCTTCCAGCGTCTGTGCCTGTTTTGCGAGCCGGAGTGATTCTTTATGCGCATCCGAAGCCCCGAGAATAGCAACGGGAGCCTCTTCAGAAAGAAATTCTTTCTTTTCCGGCATCGCCGTCGCATCAACAGGAGTGACGGAAAGCGCTTCATCCGCACCAACATCTATATGCCATTGCAGGGCGTCTATCGCGGAATGTCGATCCATGCAAAAAAACCAATTTTGAGACTACGATCCCTTATGAATATAGGATAGACTGTCCTGTGACAATAAGGAGTTCCACATGTCTGATTCCATTCGTTCCGATCGTGAAAATATGCCTTACGATATCGTTATTGTCGGTGGCGGACCGGCAGGACTGTCCTGCGCCATCCGGCTCAAGCAGCTTGCGCCGGAAATTTCTGTCTGTCTTGTTGAAAAAGGCTCGGAGATCGGCGCGCATTTAATGTCGGGCGCTGTTTTTGAAACAAAAGCACTGGATGAGCTCATTCCTGACTGGAAAGATAAAAACGCGCCTCTAGTCACACAGGCCAAAAAAGATATCTTTTTGTTTCTCACCGAAAAGAAAGCCTTCAAACTGCCCACGCCGCCACAAATGAAAAATCATGGCAATTATATCATATCGCTCGCTAATTTCGGGCGCTGGCTGGCGCAACAGGCCGAAGCACTGGGAGTCGAGATTTTCCCCGGCTTCGCCGCCGCCGAAATACTTTATGATGCAAAAGGAACCGTGATCGGCGTTGCCACAGGCGATATGGGAATCGGGAAAGACGGCGAGAAAACGCCGCAATTTGAACCCGGCGTTGAACTCCACGGCAAGCAAACAATTTTTTCCGAAGGCTGTCATGGCAGTCTCACCAAACAGCTAATCCAGAAATTTGATCTGCGCAAAGACAGTGATCCGCAAACTTACGGGCTTGGCATCAAAGAAATATGGGAGATTGATCCGGCAAAACATGAAGAAGGTAAAATCGTTCACACCGTTGGCTGGCCAATGGATCGCAGGACATATGGCGGGTCATGGCTGTATCATATGGCGGATAACCGCATTTCAATCGGTTTTGTTGTCGGACTTGACTATAAAAACCCGTTTTTATCTCCTTTTGAAGAAATGCAGCGTTTCAAACTTCATCCCAACATCAAAACAATACTTGAAGGGGGACGACGCATTGAATATGGGGCGCGGGCTCTGGTAGAGGGCGGCTTCCAATCTTTACCAAAACTCACATTTCCTGGCGGACTTCTCATCGGCGATACCGCCGGATTTCTGAATGTTCCCAAAATCAAGGGTAATCATACGGCAATGAAATCCGGTATGGTCGCGGCAGAAACACTTGTGGCACATCTAAAAAGCACGGACACAGAATGTACGGCCTATCCGCAGGAACTGAAAAAAAGCTGGATCTGGCAGGAGCTTTACAAGGTACGCAATATTCGCCCCGGATTTCACCGGGGTCTGTGGCCGGGGATATTTCATGCCGCTTTCCAGACATTCGGCGGCTGGTTTTTACCCTATACCCTGAAAAATCATGCCGACTATGCCCAACTTGAAAAAGCAGCGGATTCACAAGAAATACTTTACCCCAAGCCGGATCAAACCCTGACATTTGACCGTTTAAGCTCGGTGAGGCTTTCCAATACCATGCACAGCGAAAACCAGCCCTGTCATTTAAAACTGGCGGATCCTTCAATTCCTGTTAATAAAAATCTGCCACAATATAATGAACCGGCACAAAGATATTGCCCGGCAGCCGTTTACGAGGTTGTCCAGGAGGCAGGAAGCCCTAGATTTATTATCAATGCGCAGAATTGCGTCCATTGTAAAACCTGTGATATCAAAGATCCGGCACAGAATATAAACTGGACAGTACCCGAAGGTGGCGGCGGACCCAATTATTCAAATATGTAGAACAAATTATAAAACGGAATAGATATGAATATAAAATATTTTCAAATGACGGCCTTTATCGGTGCAATTCTCCTGATGGGTCTTGTCGGAAAATCGGCCAGCCAGAATACTGATTTTACACAACAATATGCAGATATTGAAACATCCGGCGGTTCAAACAAGAAAAAGGCTCCTTACGAAAACCCGGATAGTATCGCAGGAAAATATCTGTCCAGCCATTTTGCCCAGAATCATTATGACTGGGAAACAGCCAACCATTATATCAATGACATCCTTGTCGATGATCCCCAAAATAGCGAACTAATTCGGCGCTCCATGATTCTGGCAATGGGCTCCGGTGATATCAAAATGGCGGCAAAACGGGCTTCATCTCTAATAAAAATCGAAACCAGCAGTGATGATGGGCTGGCGCTGATGATTCTGGCGGTCAATGATATGGCACAAGGAAATATGACGGCTGCGACAAACCATCTGGAAAAGATGAAAGCAGGCGATATGACAGATTTTGTCAAACCTGTTTTAAAAGGCTGGGCAGAGGCTGCTTCAGGGCGCTTTGATGTTACAGGATTTAATGACACGATCATTCATAATTATCATGCAGCGCTTCTGGCCACCTTTCTGGACAAACATGCAGAAATAAAAAAATATACCGATGCCATGATCGCAGCGGGAACACTTTCCAATGCCGATGCAGAGCGGACGGCTGATATGCTGGCTGTTCTTGGTCATTTTAAAGAAGCCGAGATTCTCTATCAGGGCATTTACACGCAGGATAACAGCAACCGGATTCTGGCAGAAAAAATAGCGGAATTAAAAAAAGAAAACGGGGGCATAATTCAAACACTGATCGAACCTCTGAAAATCAAAGAAGCACGGCAAGGTGCTGCCCTTGCCATGTATGATATGGCCTATATTCTGTATCACGAGCAAAGCGACAGCAGCACCAAGATTTTTGCCCACATGGCACTTGCGCTTGATCCTGACATGACAAATGCCCAGTTACTTCTTGCCGATACCTTAATGCGCAATGGCCGTCTTAAAGAAGCGGTGGCGCGTCTGAATACAATTCCGTCTGATCATCCTTCCTATCTTGCGGTTCAACGCTATGCAGCAGAACTTCTTGCTGATATGGGACAAGAAGACGAGGCTTTGCAGAAACTCAACAGGCTGTTCACCGATTATAATGATGTTGAATCCCTGATCAGGATTGGCGATCTTTACCGCAGTAAGGAAAACTTTAAAGACGCGCTGAGTGCCTATAACCGTGCTGCCAATCAGATAGGAACAAAAATTCCTGAACAATACTGGTATCTTCTCTATGCCAGAGGCATGACCTACGAACGTGAAGGAGACTGGAATAAAGCTGAATCAGATCTCAAAACGGCTCTGCTCTATCGTCCCGATCATCCTTATCTTCTGAATTATCTCGGCTATGGCTGGGCGGATAAAGGACTGCATCTGGAGCAGTCTCTTGAGCTGATTAAACGTGCGATCGAGATCCAGCCAACAGATGGCTATATCATCGATTCTCTGGGCTGGGTACAATATATGATGGCTCTTTATGATGAGGCCTTGCCCAATCTTGAACACGCAGTTGAACTTCTTCCTTATGACAGCACCATTAACGACCATCTTGGCGATGCTTACTGGCGCGTGGGCCGGCATACAGAAGCGCGTTACCAGTGGGAGCGCGCGCTCAATTACAGCAAGGAAAATGAAGAGACACTTCAGAAAAAACTCCGCCACAAATTACATTACGGTCTGGAAGGTATGGATGAAGTAAAGCATGCCGAATCCGTACAATAGAATTCTTTCATGAATGCTGCAAAATCTATTCTGGCGCCTGCCAAAATCAATCTATACCTTCACATCACCGGACGGCGTGATGACGGGTTACATCAGCTTGACTCCCTGATTATGTTTGCCGATATCGCAGACCGGATTGAAATCAGGCCTTCGGAACAGTTTTCCTTTTCTATTGAAGGCGCCTATGGCTCTTTTTTTCAGAAACCCGAACTGGATCACAGCAAAAACTCCAAAAATATTATCGTGAAAGCCGCACGGGAACTGGCATATCTCACACAAAACTCTCTTGATTTTTCAATCAGGCTGACAAAAAATCTGCCTTTGGCGGCGGGTATAGGCGGCGGATCTTCAGATGCTGCGGCAACAATTCGATTATTACTGGCATGGTGGAACATCACGCCACAGGAAATTCCCGGATTTGATAGTTTTTTAGTATCATTAGGCGCAGACGTGCCAGCCTGTATGGCTTGCCAGCCTGTTAGAATGTCCGGCATTGGTGAAATTTTAAGCCCGATAGATGATTCAAAAGAAATTCATGCTCTTTTGGTCAACCCGGGAAAACCCTGTCCGACCGGAACAGTTTTTTCCCGTTTTCAAGGAGGTTTTGGAAGTCCGGCATCCGTCCCTTTTTCTTCAGATATTGAATATATAAAAAAACAGCGCAATGATTTAACAAGTGCTGCCATAAAAACTGTACCGGAAATTACTGATATTCTGGGAATAATTAGCGCACAGAAAGGCTGCCTCCTGTCCCGCATGTCCGGTAGCGGGGCAACCTGTTTCGGGCTGTTCGGAGATAAAATCCAGACACATATTGCAGCCAAACAGATAGCAAGGCAACAGCCGCATTGGTGGGTACGATCTTGTATTCTGAACAAGGTTGTATAATGCAATATCAGTTTCTCAAGAGCTTGAAAAAAAGACCTGTTTATGACAGAATGGTAACATGCGTATTAAATGCCTGTTTTTATATTGATGCTCATTCTTGAATATGAATGCAATAACGTCACAAGATGACTATCTTTTTCGTATTCTCTTTAGATAATTAAAGATAAGATATCTCGATTACGGTGAAATAAACATCTATGGAATCATATAAATATTATGGATTTTTATGATATCAAAGTATCAATTATAGAACGATGGGGTGCAATTTCCGCGCCTGCAGAACGAATCTTCTGGCTTTATCTTATCTCTGCACTCATTCTGGCTTTTCTCTCATGGGCTTATTACCGCTATCTGGTTAAAACTAAAAAACCGGAGAAAACCAGTGGAGATTTCTTCTCATATGTTTTTGATAAAGATGTCTATTTGCACCGCTCGGCAATTCAGGATTATGCTTATTTTTTCATCAATGCCATATTCACTTTTGGTATCATTGCCCAGCTTCTGCTAAGCAGTTATTTTTTTATGATGGCGTTCTATCACTTGCTAGGCGCTCTTTTTGGAGTGCATGAAGAAGCCTTGCTTCCGTCATCACTCTGGACGCTGGGGCTTTACACAGTTATATCGGCTTTGTTTCTGGACTTTGCCGTTTTTATCACTCATTACGCCCAGCATAAAATTCCGATTTTATGGGAGTTTCATAAAGTTCATCACTCAGCCGAGGTTCTGAATCCTGTTACATTTTACCGGATGCATCCGGTTGATCTGTTTCTAACCGGGCTTGTTGCGGCACTTCTGGCGGGGCTGGCTTTTGCAGGGTTTTTCTATTTAACCAATGAAGTTCCAACAGTTTTTGAAGTGATGGGACTTAATATTATTGTCTTTATTTTTTATATTTTTGGCTATAATCTGCGGCACTCTCAAATCTGGTTAAGCTATCCTGTCTGGATAAGCCATTTTCTTGTAAGTCCGGCACAACACCAGATTCACCACAGCACCGACACCAAACACTATGATAAAAATCTTGGTTTAATTTTTGCGTTCTGGGATAAATTATTCGGAACTTTATATATCCCGAAAGGCTTTGAAAAACTTTCTTACGGCATTAACAAAAAAAATCCGAACCCGTTCCGGAATGTCAAAGATATGTATATCCAGCCCTTTCAAAATGCCTGGAAACTCATCAGACCCAATAAAGAAACGCATGAACGCGCTGTTACGTTTCTTTTTGTTTTTGTTTTCTGTATGGCTGGCTACATTCTTTTTCTTGCGATTGATAAGGAAACCATCGCAAACACTTATTCTTTAGCTTCTGTAAATATCGAGGATCTGACATGGACAGAAATTCAGGATGCTCTGGATAACCATCATTACAAAACCGTGATTATTCCTACCGGCGGGACAGAGCAAAATGGTGCCCATATTATTCTCGGCAAGCATAACTATATTATCCGTCATAACGCAGAAGAGATTGCCCGGCAGCTTGGCAATGCCATGGTGGCGCCCGTTATTTCCTACGTTCCCGAAGATATGCATATGGAATGGGCGGGGACGATTACAATACCGGAAGACACATTTGAATCTCTTCTGGAAGCAACAGCGGAAAGCTTCATAAGCCATGGCTTTAAAAATATTCTGTTCCTTGGCGACAGCTACGGCAATCAGCCCGCACAAGAAAAAATAGCAAAGAAACTATCAGACCAATGGCAGGATAAAGGCATTATTGTTGCACATATAAGCGATTATTATAGTGGAAACGGACAAATGCAGTGGCTGCTGGATCATGGCTATTCAAAAATAAAAATTGGTGGTCATGCCGGAATACGGGATACATCAGAAATGCTTTTTATTCACCCGGAAGGTTTTCGGCGCAATCTTGTTCTGATTGATGGACGTGTAACAGGCAATGATGGTGATTACCATCTGGCAAAAAAGAAAATTGGAAAAAAAATGACCCATTTAAAAATTGATGCGGCTTTAAAACAGATTAGAAATCTCTTAAAAGAAGAGGCAAAAACGCCTACAGCGGCGACAATTGTAAAACCATATCAGTAAATACGTAAGGAGTATAAAAAATGAAAAAAACAGACTCATTCCGAACACAGCACAAAGAAATTGCCGCACTCGTTGGCGAAATCGAACAAAAACTATCTCCTGTCATTTCGGAAAGTGATGGCGATGTTATTCGAAAATCACTTTCGAGCCTATCGGGAAAGCTGATGATCCATCTTGCAATGGAAGATAGAAATCTGTATCCGGCCATGGTCACAAGCGGCGATGAGAATGCTAAAAAAATGGCCGAGACTTTTATGACTGAAATGGGAACACTGGCAGGTGCGTTCAAGGACTACACAGGAAAATGGCCGTCAGGTGCTACTATTGCCGCAAATCCGGCAGATTTCTGTACCCAGACCAAAGCCGTGTTCGGTGCCTTAAAAGACCGTGTTGGCCGCGAAGAGGCTACACTTTATCCGCTTGCAGATACTTTATAACCCCCGCTTTTTTAGGAATAAAAAATGTCCGTACCCTTGTTTTCTTTATTTGAACATCCTTTGCTAGGGCGGGGATTTAGGCCATTTTTTGCAATAGGCGCCTTTTATGCGGCATTTGGCATTCTCCTCTGGGTATTGCACTGGACAGGATTTTACGGAATCTCTCCGGTTTTTGAGGATCCCGTGCTATGGCATGCACACGAAATGATTTTTGGTTATACAATGGCCATTATTGCCGGATTTCTCTTAACGGCTGTTGCCAACTGGACAGGGCATAAACCAGCACGGCAAACCCCTTTATTGCTACTGTGCCTGATCTGGATCATAGGGAGGATCGCCCTGAATATCCCCGGTCTTTCATTCTGGCTGGCGGCATGTCTTGATCTGGCTTTCATTCCGGCGCTGGCTTTCATACTGGCGCTACCGCTTTTAAAGAGCTGGAACAAACGCAATTTTATCTTTCTGTTTATGCTTGGTACTTTATTTTTGTGCAATCTGTCTCTTTATCTCTGGCAGGATCGTACAGCGCTTTATATTGCCGTGACTGTGGTTATGATGATGATCTCACTGATCGGGGGGCGTATTATTCCGGCTTTTACTGTGGCGGCTTTGCGGCGCAAAAATATGGATAGACATATTACAGACCAGCCCCGTATGGATATCGCGGCGCTTGCATCACTGGCATTTCTGGTGTCAGGGATAACATTCTTTGGTATGGATCATATAGTAACAGGGATACTGGCCTTTTTAGCCGCAGGCCTTCACCTCTGGCGGATGCGATATTATCATAGCCGCGATGTCTGGCAGGATCCCCTGCTCTGGAGTCTTCATCTTGGCTATGGCTGGCTCGTGATCGGGCTTGCACTTCTGGGGGGCAGTGCTTTTGGTTTTCTTCCTTTATCTCCTGCCCTTCATGCCCTGACGGCTGGCGCCAT
>PFTR01000150.1 GCA_002789675.1 Alphaproteobacteria bacterium CG_4_9_14_3_um_filter_47_13
TAAACCCTTGCCGGTTTTCAAGACCGGTGCATTCAACCGCTCTGCCACCCCTCCGTAAAAAAACAGTCTTTCTCTATAATGATCGAATGCTTATTATAGATGACAGCGCTCTTTTATAAGGTTTATTTCTTCCGGTATCAATTTTTTTCTTTAAATTAGTGAAAGGTCAAGAAGGACGATAAATCTTCTTACCCTTGTAAAATATCCTTGCCATTGCAGTAATCTTGTTTAGCATAGTTTGTATGCATAATTTTAAAAGAGTTTTTCAGGTTCTTGTTTTGACAATGGCAACAGGCTTTTTGTCGTGCGCGGTTTTTGCGGCACCGCCGCCATTTGCGCAGTGGCTGGCGGATATGAAGCAGGAAGCCTTGTCTGAAGGGGTGAGCGCCGGACTTGTTGCTGCCGCTCTGAATGGACTGGAGCCTGATCCGGAGGTGATAAATCTGGATAAACCGAAGAATCAGCCTGAAATGTCGGAGAGCTTTGCTACCTATGCCTCCAAGCGTGTGAGTGCCGACCGCATTCGTAAAGGGCAGACGATGCTTGTGCAGCATTATGACGAGCTTAAAAGAATCGGGGATCTTTATGGCGTTGCCCCGCAATATATTGTGGCGCTATGGGGGATGGAAACCAATTATGGCGGTTATACCGGCAATAAGGATATTATCCGCTCTCTTGCGACACTGGCATGGAACGGGCGGGACGGGACATCGCCAAACCGCGCAAAATTTTTTAGAAAAGAGCTGCTGGCAACGCTCAAAATTATAGATGCCGGGCATTTTACCCGTGCCGATATGAAAGGTTCATGGGCAGGCGCCTTTGGACAGGTACAGTTTATGCCGACCAGTTTTCTTAATCTGGCAGATGATGGTGACGGCGATGGGCGTATTGATATCCGGAATAATCTCTCCGATGCTTTTGCCTCGGCGGCCAATTATCTGGCAAAAAGCGGCTGGAATCATGGTGAGCGCTGGGGCAGAGAAATCCGCCTTCCCGCAGGATTTAATCCGGAACTTGTCGGAACAGGCAGAAATCTTGTGGTCTGGAACAGCGAGGGTTTGAAAACAGTCAGCGGTCATCCGGTTCCGGTGGCACCGAATTTGAAAGCGCGGCTTCTGGCGCCGGACGGGTTATCGGGATCAATTTATCTTGTGTATAATAATTTTGATACGATTAAAAAATGGAATAATTCTGATAGTTTTGCTCTTTCTGTCGGGATATTGGCTGATTCCATTGAGGTGGCAGTCTCCAGACGTTGAAATAATAATAAATTGCGGGTTTGAATGATGAAACATATTCTGTCTTTTCTTGTGCTGCTGCTTTTCCTGACAGGCTGTAGCGAGATGGAGTTTGCCTCGCATCTTGGCAAGAAGGCTTTTCCAACAACGAAAAGTCAGGGAACATTCAAGGTCGGAACCCCTTATAAAATCGAAGGGCAGCGTTATTATCCCAAAGAAACCTATGATCTTGTCGAGACCGGCATTGCATCATGGTATGGTGCCCAGTTCCATAATAAGAAAACAGCCAATGGCGAGACATTTGATAAAAACGAATTGACGGCTGCACACCGGACTTTACAGATGCCATCGCTTGTAAGGGTGACAAATCTTGAAAACGGGCGCTCTCTGATTGTTCGCGTTAATGACCGGGGGCCTTATAGACGGGGCAGGATTATGGATGTTTCGGAAAAAGCGGCTGAATTGCTTGGTTTTAAAAATAATGGTACGGCCAAGGTCAAGCTGGAAGTCCTGACGCAGGAAAGCCTGCAGATCGCGCAGGCCGCAAAGTCCGGACAGGATACAAGTGGCTATGAAGTGGCGCTGAACCGTGGCGGCGGCAGATTCGAAAGACCGGCAGCATCGGTACAGGTGGCTTCTGCAACATCGCCGTCATCTCCGGCGGCCTATCAGGATCTTGCGGGGCAGCCAGCGTCGGTCACAAGCGAGGTATTGCTGATGCCTGCTGTCCCCGGCGAGGGTATGTCGCAAACGATTCCGGGACATACCCGTAACGGGGCATTCTATCCGGATGCTGTCGTAACCGAAATGCCGGTGACACGGACAGATATTTTTGTTCAGGCCGGCTCCTTTACAGTCAAGGACAATGCCTATCACCTGAGCGCCCAGCTCCAGAAGCTTGCACATAACAGCAGCGTCTATCCGGCAATGGTTAATGGTACGCAATTCTACCGCGTCCGCCTTGGTCCTGCCGCCAGTGTCGAGGAAGCTGACGAGCTTCTGGCACGCGTTATTGCTGGAGGAAATGCCAGCGCGATGATCGTTGTTGAGTAGACCGGCATCTGTTAGTCATTAACGATGAGCACAATTTTTCCCACATGATCCCCTTCTTCCAAAGCGCGGTGGGCATCGGCAGCTTGTGCCAGTGGGAAGGTTTTGAAGATCACGGGTTTGATGGTGCCGCTCTGGACATGTGGCCAGAGATTTGTAAAAATATCATTCCGTAATTGCTGTTTTTCCTCTATAGAGCGCGGACGCAGGGTCGAGCCGGTGAGGATAATCCGCTTCTGCATAAGAGTCATAAGGTTGATTTCCGTTTTTGCGCCGTTTAAAAATGCGATGCTGACATGGCGGCCATCGGTTTTCAGAACCTGAAGATTGCGTGGGACATAATCTCCGCCGACCATATCCAGAACAACATCAATTGTGTCTTTACCAAGTATTTCGGTAAAATCGTGTGTTTTGTAGTTGATGGCCTGATCCGCGCCAATCCTGAGACAGTCCTGACATTTTTTATCTGATCCGGCAGTGACAATGATTGTTGCGCCGAGGGCTTTTCCCGCCATAATAGCCATTGTTCCGATGCCGGAGGAGCCGCCATGGATCAGGGCACGCTGTCCGGCCTGAAGTCCGCCACGTTTGAACAGGTTATTCCAAACGGTAAAGATCGTTTCCGGCAGCGCTGCGGCTTCAGTCATGGTGAGATTATCGGGAATGGGCAGACATTGCCCGCCATGCGCTATGGCATATTCCGCATAACCGCCGCCGGGGAGCAGTGCGCATATTTTCTGTCCCTTGATCCAGTCTGCATGGCGGCTTTCTACAATCTGCCCGGCAACCTCAAGGCCGGGGATATCCGTGACACCAGGCGGAGGCGGGTATTTGCCGAGTCTTTGCACGATATCAGGGCGGTTCAGTCCGGCAGCACGCACTTTGATAAGGACTTCGCCCTGTGTGATCTCCGGAACAGAACGCTTTACAAGGCGTAAAACGTCAGCAGCCCCGTATTCAGAGATTTCAATCGCTTGCATATTCTGTATCATGAGGCATAGTGTGGGGTGTTTTTAAAAAAAACTCAAGCGGAGGCGCATATGTTTGATGAGGATTTACCTAAAAAGAAGCAGGGTAGCGAGTTTCCCCGTCTTCTTGATAATATGTCCATTACAGAGCTTGAAGAATATATTGCCGAAATGAAAGCCGAGATCATGCGGGTTGAAGGCAATATCCAAAAGAAAAAAGCCTCCCATGAGGCGGCCTCTTCTGTGTTCAAATAAAGATTTGAAAGGTTCAATGAAATCATGCGTATAGAAGAAGATGTTAAACTTGATTTTAAGGATGTACTGATCCGTCCGAAGCGGTCAACATTGTCGAGCCGTAAGGAAGTGGATGTAAGCCGCGAATATGTTTTTAAATGGAGCGAGCGCAAATTTAAAGGCGTACCTATTATCGCAGCCAATATGGATAGTGTCGGCACAATGGAAATGGCCAGAGTTTTTGCAGCGACGGGGCAGGGGCTGGGTGTTGCGCTGCATAAACATTATTCTCTTGAGCAACTCATTGAATTTTATGAAAAAAATGGTAACGAGAATGTCTGGTACAGTATCGGTGTATCTGAAAAGGATGAGGAAAAACTTGATGCGTTCTTAAGTTCTGACATTCAGAAACAGGGGCAGGGTATTGATAAGCTTTGTATTGATGTTGCCAATGGCTATAGCGAACCCTTTGTGGAGTTTGTACGGCGGATACGGAGCAAGCTTCCTGATGTGACAATTATGGCTGGCAATGTCGTGACCGGAGAAATGGTTGAAGAGCTTGTTCTGAGCGGCGCTGATATAGTCAAAGTCGGGATTGGCCCGGGGAGTGTCTGCACCACACGGAAAATGACGGGTGTGGGCTATCCGCAGCTTTCTGCGATTATCGAATGCGCGGATGCCGCGCATGGGCTGAAAGGCTTTGTCTGTGCCGATGGGGGTTGCGCTGTGCCGGGGGATATTGCCAAGGCTTTTGGCGGTGGCGCTGATTTTGTAATGCTTGGCGGGATGTTGGCAGGCCATGACCAGAGCGAGGGAAAAATCATCAAGGGCAAAGACGGTAAACAATATATGGCCTTTTACGGGATGAGCAGTAGCACGGCAATGGAAAAACATGCAGGCGGCGTTGCCGAATATCGCGCCAGTGAGGGAAAAACGGTGCAGGTACCCTATCGCGGCGATGTGCGGGACAGTTTGCAGGATATTCTGGGTGGTCTGCGCTCGGCCTGCACCTATGTCGGAGCGGTAACCTTGAAGGAACTATCCAAAAGAACAACTTTTGTTCGGGTCACGCAGCAGCTTAATACAATATTTGGCAATGATTAAATGATTAGGTTGCGGTTTTAGATGCGACAGGCTAGTATGCCGTTCACAATTTACAAGGAGCCGGGTCGATGGAAGAGATTGAAACAAGATTAAAAGAAGCAACGGATGTTTGTCTTAAATGCCATACCGAATGGAATAAAGATCAGAAAGACAGCAAAGCACGGGAAAACCTGATGGAAGCCGTGCATGAGCTCCGCAAGGTTGCCGCACGCCTTGAAATCCAGATTGCGATCAGCGAGCGCAATGAAATGGCTTCCAAACCAATTCCTATTCCGGCGCACCGCTCTAACAAACGTCAGCAGCATGAAAATAACGGCGATGACAATCTGGGCAATGCTGATGCTGGACAGCCGCCTTCAGGTGGCGGTGGTAGACCTCCGGGTGGCAGTAGCAGCAATAACAGACCACATACCGGAAGAACATTGCGTCGTCGCACCGTTTCCGAGCCAAAAGCCTCTGAATAATAAGCTGGTATTTCTTTAGACAGAGGTGGTCCTACTTTGTTGGACAGGTTGGCGGCGTTTTTAAGGTGGAATCCCGTTTCAACAATTATGCCGCCAT
>PFTR01000025.1 GCA_002789675.1 Alphaproteobacteria bacterium CG_4_9_14_3_um_filter_47_13
ATAAGAGAAAAATCAATAACATGGCACTACGTGCGTAGTGGAAAGGATAAGGGGCGTTTGATAATCGTCTATACCCCCTGCTCATGATTATCGTGATTTAAATAACTTCCGGCATTTTCAAAAAAATCTTTTGTCCTGTCGTCAACACCTGCCGGCGTACAATTTCCTGATTCATGAATGTGAATGGTATGTTCACCCGGTAGCAAATTTTTGAGATCCAGAATAATGAGAACACCCTCAGGATCTTCCTGCAACAAAGCTGTTCCTGTTTTTTTATTTCTAATATCTATGAAATACGCTTCTCCATCTACATTTACACCGTGAAGTCTGACTTTATCAGCGGGACTTTCATCATTGACCGCGTTTTCATCGCCGATAAGTATGGCTGAAAGAATTCCAAACACCAATATATATGCCAATATAAGACAAATGATAATGCCTGATCCAGAACCTGAATATTTTTTATTCATAAATACTCCTTTCAAATTCTATAAACATGCCAAGCAGAAATCAGTTCCTTCTCTACCGGAACTTAACGCGCTTTAAAGTGTTGGATCAAATCTACAAAAACGAAAACCAGGGTACGATTTTGAAAAAAAGGAATATGATAAAACTACGTAATGGCCAAAGATGCGCTTAAAAAATATAAAGAGAAACATGATTTTAAAATCACCTCCGAGCCGTCGGGAAAAGCAGCGCATAGCAAGAAACCCCGGCTTTTTTTAAAGTCGGGGTTTCTTTTTACGGATCATAAGAAAAAAGACCCGGTCATATCAGGACATGATAAAATCGGGTCTCGTTCCCTGTATGGACAAAGCCTTTTAAAAGGATCTGGCTATTCCCAGAGTCGCTTTATACGCTGTATCAGAATGTCCTTTGCCCGGATTGCTGACAATCGGGGTTCCCACAGAAAAATGCGCCGACCATTTTTCATCTGGAGAATAGCGCATGCCCGGCGAAAGAAATATCTGGTTGCCTCCACTGTTCTGATCGGTTTCACCAGCAATTTTTTGTTGATTGACCCACTCACCATTCAGCTCCAGCACCAGATCCCATGCCTTGTGCTGATGAGTAAAATCATCATGCTCATGCGTTGCGCCGCCGATACGGTAAGAGGCAGATAAATTATACTGCAGCCGATCACCAAGATCCGTATCCTGTTTTCCTTCTGTAACAATAGTATAAAGCGCGTTAGCATCAAATGAGACCAGACCTGCCTTCGTACCCACGGCAATACCCAACATACTGTCCCATGACCCCGAACCGGGTTGATGTTCAGCCTCCAGCTTTTCATTCCCGTGTTTTACATCTGTTCGGCCTGTTGGCAATTTTGCACCCAGGAGTAAAGCACCCTGATGTCTTTCCTGATTCCAGACACGAAACTTTCCAAGGACGGCTATATCGCCCGGACCACTGGAATCACCAAGATTATATACACTGTTAACAACACCGCCCCCACCATGACTATGGTCACCGGCTCTGATATTATCACGATAAATATAAGGGAGCCGCAAACTGAGAGTTAAATTATCGGCAAGACCATAACTTATGCCAATCACGGTGCTTAAAAGCCAGTCGGCACTATGGGCATGTACATGCCCTCCGGCCAGATTTATTAACTCGGAATCTGAAAAAGGCTCTGACTCGATATACTCACTTGTCATGCCAAGTGCAAAAGCGCCCTGCGGCATGGTTGCCGCCTGTATAGTAATAATAGGTCCGGCACCTTCTGTACCAAACCCTAACGATGGATGATCGGCATAAGCCGATTTAACAAGACATGTCAGCAGACATGCCACCATAAATACACGATAATGGAACATGGAGTCCTCCTGTGGGTTCCTAGTTAAATTCAGAAAATAGTAAGAATCAAATCAGGAAAAAGGCGGCGCTCTTGAGTTATAAGCCAGTGCAAACGGCAAGCCGGCCACCCACATTTCATGGGAGGGCACCGATATAAATAAAGAAAAATCCGCAGGAACAGACAAATCAGGTGCTTCCGGCAGCAACAGAGCCAGTTGCCGCAGATTGCAGAATAAACAGTGAGGGGATGATTTACCGCTATGTTCCTGCTTTTGTCCGGGGATAGCAAAATCAGCTTCCACTGCCCTTTTGACAACACCAAAAGCTGTGCAGATTTCAATATAGCGTCCTTTTGGAGAGGCAGACAAAATCGGAGCCACAGCAGGGCCAAGCGCCAGAAACAAAGCTGCCGCCAGTCCAAGAAACCATGTTAAGTTATAGTTTCTGCCCTTCATTTGTAACCACCTCTGTGAATGGGAGGCATTAAAGACCAGAAATTTAAAACTGTAAACGCTATATTTTTTGGGGAGTGATACTATAACTTCAAGCGCTGCGTATCAAAATGGGATGCCACTTGTAAAGAGAGAAAAACCATCGAAATAAATCAAGCATAAACTTTTGTTATTATTATATAATTTTAATAATTACGCTCATGTAAAATGGTGCGCCCTGTACGACGAATTGCGGACAGATCCAGAAATGCACCTTCTCATAATCTCAATTTTTGATAACAATAGAGTTACCGGGGACGTAAACTTAAGAAGGACTTGACTTTTTAATCATTTTGTAGGATTATAATCCTTGTAAACACCACAGATGCGCCTGCGGTGTTTTTTTTGTGTCTAAAAAGAAAGGAACAAAAATCATGACCCGGAATAAGGACGATTTACTGATTGGCGGCTTTGGCAAGCTTGCACAAAATGTCGATGCCACAGGCCGGATGATAAGGGATAACGCCCCACCGATTCCGGTGAGGAAACCAATTCTTACAACTCAACAGAGAAAAGAGGCTATTTTAAAAGGCAAAAATGCTGACTTTAAAATTGTTTCCAATCCTAGTGCAGACGGAAGTAAGCCATGGTACACCATTGATTCTTACAGTGAAGTAAAATCGAATGAAAGAATAATCGAACGCGAAGCGAAGAAAGCTGGGGTTGATCCAGATATAGTTAAGGCCATTGTGCATTTAGAAACCACGCAAGGGCCGTATGACAGGGCAGCTTTTGGCTTTAAAAAAACCATCCGCCCTATGAATATCCATGCAGAATATTGGAAAGATTTGGGCTATAGTCGAGAAGACCTGCGCGATCCTGAAAAAAATATACAGGCAGGTATAAAATTGTTAAAAAGGATACAAGATAGAATGCCTAACGCAAGCGCTGCTAAAGTCACAACAATTTATAACAATTTGGGCGCAAGAAAAGTTAGCGGCTATGGTGCGCGCGTTGAACAGCTTTTAAAAGAAAAGCCATGGAAAAAAAGGTGATAGATATAAGGCAAACAAAAATCAATGCAGACAAATTTGTAGACACCCATGCAGACAAATAAAAAGAACAAACCGTGGTAACTGGCTGTGGTATTGGTGCGCCCGAAGGGATTCGAACCCCTAGCCTTCTGATTCGTAGTCAGATGCTCTATCCAATTGAGCTACGGGCGCTCTGGTTTTTAAATCGTGAAAAGCACCATATTTGATATCTCCGGATATTTCAATAAGTTTTCTGCCTTGTATTTCTACCTTGTACTTGACAGAGTTTATGCGTTAATATGTTCTATCACGAGGGCAGTGTCGGAATATTTTTCGATATTGTATCCGCAACATACATTTTTACACGGTTAGAATAGAAAACATGAGACACTCGGATGTAAAATATCGCTCGTTCAGAGCCTGTGCCCTGGCCTTACTATGTGCTGGAGCTGGTTATTTAACGCTTACAGGCTCCCCTGCCATGGCGAGACAGCCGGAACAACCGCCTGCGCTGATTATCACCAGCGACCCTCTGCCACTTGATCTGCGCAATAAAGTCTATAGCAAACCCAGTGTTGCGCCCCAAACCACAGCGCAAAAAGTAATGGGAATGGATTATTATAATGATAATGGCACAGATACCGTTGTCGGGCGCAAAATAGATAATCTGCGTAAAGAATTATTCTCGCTTCAGGGCAATGTTGCAAATTTCTCCGAGAAACTGGCGGCGCTGGAACTCAACGGCCAGACACAGGCTGCTGAATACTATGCGAGCGTTGCGACAATCAGCACACAATTGCAATCAGGGACAACACCGGGAAATCCCCGTCTGGTCAATAAAATGAATGTTGCCCGGGAAAATCTGGAATGGCTTTCAGGAAATATCGCCAGCCTGAACGCGCTGGCCGGCAATATTTCTGATTCGGCCTCTATGGCTTCTTTCTTGCTGGATTCCGCCCGCACGACCTATAGCCTCTCCGGCGCCATTGAAGAAGACCATGTCCGGCTGGCGCAGCTTGAAGATGCAATCAATAACACCGTTGTTATTATCGAGCGTATGCTCAACAATGTTAATGACGACATCACCCGGACAACGGCATATCTGGCAACAGAGCGCAATAACCTGCGGACACTGTCTCTGGCCATCAACACAGGGGATATGTTTGGAAAAAGCCTTTCGAACAGACCCTTTTCAAATGCAAGTCAGGCAACCTTTACACCTGTGGCTGCTTCCTCCTATGGCAATATTATGCCACAGCAAACGGGCATGATGCCGCCAGCAACAATGGAGAACGCCTCTTTCCCCGGAAACGCCGATCCCCGCTATACAGGAGTTCCTCCTTCTCCGCGTCCTCTTGTTAAAATCCGTTTTGACCGCCCTGATGTTGCGTACCAGCAACCTGTTTATATGGCCGTCAATGAAGCGCTGGCGCGATACCCGAATGCACGGTTTGAACTCGTTGCCGTTCACCCCAGCACCGGCAATGCTGCCGAAGTTGCTATTGAAAGCACCCGCGCCCGCCGGAATGCCGAACGTGTGCTACGCAGCCTGACAGAAATGGGGCTTTCGCTTGACCATGTGGATCTTTCCTATATGCCCAGCGGCGAAGCCACTACAAATGAAGTCCATCTTTACGTGAGATAAGACGCCGCCCTGTCTTTTCTTCTCCCGTCATCGCATTCCTGCGCAGACAGGAATCTCGATGGGGGTCTGGTTATGAGTGCAGCTTTACAGCACACTTTATTGTTGCCGGATATCCGCCGATGCGAATATGACAGAAATGTCGGCGTAATGAAAAAAACGTGACGCTGGTTATGTCTTGTAGAGGATAAATTCAACTATAGAACCCTCTGCAAAAGACTGTAAAAATCCTGTAGAATCATTTCATGCAAACGAGCATGAG
>PFTR01000023.1 GCA_002789675.1 Alphaproteobacteria bacterium CG_4_9_14_3_um_filter_47_13
TATTTTGCAAAAACTGGAATGTTCTTTGCTGGCCATGAAGCCTAATGGTTTTGTTTCTCCGGTAAAGGCGTATTGAAGTGGCTGATTTCAGTATTCTTCACGCATCGCCCTTTTATGAATTAACGGCGCTGCTGGCCGTGGCAGCGGCGGTCGGTTTTGTTGGCTTACTTCTGCGGCAGCCGATGATCGTCAGCTTTATTGCGGCAGGTATCCTTGCCGGGTCTTCGGGGCTCGGTATTATTAAGACGGATGAAAACACAAGACTGCTGGCGGAGTTGGGTGTAGCGGTTCTGCTTTTTCTTGTCGGGCTGAAGCTGGATATCAAACTCATTCGTACACTCGGCGTGGTATCGCTGGCAACCGGGCTGGGGCAGGTCGCTTTTACCTCGATCATCGGATTTCTGATCGGGCTGGCTCTGGGGCTTGATATGCTAACAGCCGTTTATGTGGCGGTGGCGCTGACCTTTTCCAGCATGATTATCGTTGTCAAGCTGCTCTCTGACAAGCGCGAGGTTGATGCCCTCCATGGCCGCATCGCTGTGGGTTTCCTGATCGTGCAGGATCTCGTCGTTGTGCTGGCAATGATGGTGCTTTCAGCTTTCGGATTGGGCGCTCAGGATAGCGGGGAAACCGGAGCCTTGATACAGATCGCTATTGTACTCATGTACGGTGCGCTTATGCTGGTGCTTGTGGGTCTTTTTATTCGTTTTATTGCCAACCCGCTGGTGGGGTGCATTGCCCGTTCGCCTGAACTCCTGATTGTTTTTGCTATAAGCTGGGCAGCGCTCCTGGCGGCAGTATGCAGCTATCTGGGACTTAGCAAGGAACTGGGCGGCTTGCTCGCGGGCGTATCTCTGGCTTCGACACCGTTTCGTGAGGCCATTGTTGCGAGGCTGTCATCTTTGCGCGATTTTTTACTGCTGTTCTTTTTTATTACGCTGGGCGCACAGCTTGACTTGGGTCTTCTTGGTGCACAGGTCTTGCCTGCTCTTGTTTTTTCACTGTTTGTCCTGATCGGCAATCCGCTGATCGTTATGGTGATCATGGGTGTTATGGGCTACCGTAAGCGTACAGGGTTTCTGGCCGGGCTGACTGTAGCGCAGATTAGCGAGTTTTCCCTGATCTTCGTGGCGATGGGTCTTACGCTCGGGCATGTTACCACCGAAGCGCTGGGGTTGGTAACGCTGGTCGGTCTGGTTACGATTGCGCTGTCTGTGTATATGATCACCTACTCTCATACACTATATCGCTGGCTGGAGCCGTTGCTGGAGGGATTCGAGCGCAAAGTTCCACATCGTGAGGAAAACTTTGAGCGCCAGCGCATTATACAGAAGCCTTATGATATTATCCTGTTTGGGCTGGGACGTTACGGCACGGCGATTGCCAGCCATTTGCATGAAGAAAATATTAACATTCTGGCCGTGGATTTTAATCCTGATGAAGTCCGAAATTGGCGTCGGCAAGGTTATGATGCCCTGTACGGCGATGCTTGTGACCAGGATTTTATTGCCATGCTACCGCTGGAAAACACTAAATGGGTTATTGCCGCCATGCCGCAGCATAATCTTGGTCTGGTATATGAAGATCCGCGCATCGTTCTGATTGAAGGGCTGAAAGCCCGTAATTACGGTGGAAAAATCGCAGTATCCACTCATCATGCAGATGATGTAGAAATATTAAAACAAAAAGGAGCCAACCTTGTGCTGTTCCCGTTCCATGATGCCGCCGGGCAGGCCGTTCAGCGCATTAAGGAATATACAGATGACGAGAGCGCTGCATGATGACGAAGCACAGTGCTATCCTTCGTTTTTTGTCGCATTTTCACAATATCCTGATCTATGTCTTTCTGGGCTCTGCTTTCATAACGGTGACTTTAACCGTCAGATTGTCATCGATGCCTGCAATCATGGTGTGACTATGCTGTGGCTCAATGGATTGATCAATGATAAGAGAGCGTGCTGGTATTTTTTGAAGTCGCAACGTTATTAGGGCTACAGCTTTTTCAATCGGATTATGATGATTTTGTGCTTAAGAATAAAATGATCAAGGGCAAGATGATGCTTCTTCCAAGCCGGATTAAGAAAACAAAGATGGAAGTCGATGATAACTTCTAATGTCTCTTACTAATGAGATTTATGTCTTCAATATTCTCGCGTTTCCTTTTGGTAGAAATGGGGTATATTTTCTAGAATGTTTTGACTGTATGGCAGAAGAGTGCAAAGGGATTTTTATGATGAAATTAACAGCTGCTCGAGGCAGGAAGAATAAGATTTCGTGCTGAAAATAGAGTCAGGTCTGTTCCCACTTTCTGCTGACGGGGTGCATGTCTGGACGTTTCACTGGCCGTCTTTACCGGATGGTTTATGGATACAGACACAAAAATGGCTTTCTCCGGAAGAAAAGGCGCAGGCAGCGCGTTATAAAATTCCCGATGATCGTTTGCGTTTTAGTTTCGGGCGGTTTTTACTGCGTTTTTTAAGTGGCCATTACCTTGGGCTTGATGGAAAAGATTTGCAGATGGGCGTTGCCGCGCATGGTAAGCCCTATTGGCAGGAAGAAGGAGAAAAACTGCGTTTTAATGTCTCCCATTCTGGTTCATGGATTGCTATGGCTTTTGCACAGGAGCGGGAGATCGGAATTGATGTTCAGATGATTGATAAAAGCTCCCGTTTTAATAGTGAAAAAATTGCCGGATATGCGTTTCATCCTCTCGAAGTGGAGGCGGTGAAGTCCGCACCTGCAGAAGAGAAAATGCAGATATTTTTTAATATATGGGCCTGCAAGGAATCTGTTATTAAAATGACGGGGACAGGGCTTCATGGGGCGTTGGGGAAATTTTCTGTCTTGCCTGTGCCAGAGCAGGAACGCTGGCAAATTATAGGTTGTCAGCAGATAAGCCCAATGATAAAAATGGCTAGTATCAGGATGCTGGCGTTTGATGAGAATTATGCAGGAGCCGTTTGTATTCAGGGTACTAAATCTCCACACATTCTGAAAATACGAAGTTGGGATGATTTAAGACAAATCTTTGAATGATCTTTTTACACGATTCTGTCCAATGATCATTTTTGACGACCCCTGTAATATTTAAAAAAAGGAAAATCCTGAAAAATGTATTCTTATCTGGATGAATTCGAAGCCAAAAGTATTTATATCATCCGGGAGGCCTATAATCGGCTTCATCCGGTGTGTATGCTCTGGTCAATAGGCAAGGATTCAACCGCTTTACTCTGGATGGTGCGGAAGGCCTTTTATGGCCGGGTGCCTTTTCCTCTGGCTTTGCTTGATACCGGTATGGAAATGGATGAAGTCTATGATTTTCGGGACTGGATTATGAAGGAATGGGCGCTGGAAAATGTAATAAACTGGGAATGTCCTCCGGAAGAAGACATGGATGTGACTTTACCTCCTGCAACGCGTTGTGCGGCACGGAAGACAGAAGGCCTGAAAGGTCTTTTGCGTGAAAACAAATATAAAGGTATTATCGCCGGGATCCGGCGGGATGAACAGGCCATGCGTGCTAAAGAAAGGGTGTTTTCTCCGCGAACACTGGAGGGTGACTGGGATTTCAAGGATCAGCCCGCAGAGTTCTGGGATCAGTATAAAACCGGATTTCCCGAAGGGTGTCATTTGCGTATTCATCCTCTTCTGCATTGGACGGAGCTTGATATCTGGCGTTATATCCATCGCGAGAATATTCCTTCCTGCGAATTATATTTTTCCAAAAATGGCAAGCGTTACCGTTCTTTAGGAGAAAAAAATATTACATTTCCGATTGAGAGCAATGCGGCAACAATAGAAGACATTATCCATGAACTGGAAACAACAAAAACATCCGAACGGGCGGGACGCTCTATGGACAAGGAGACAGAAGACAGTTTCGAAAAGTTGAGAGCAAGCGGATATATGTAACGATATTCTGAAGGGGGTTCATCCCCGCAGGCAGAAATCCGGAGACAGGTTTTTTTAAATACAGGGTTCTTCCCGGTAAAAATGAAAAAATAAGGAAATAAATAATGAAGGCACAAATCAAGGCAGTAGAAACCCGAACGGCGGTTCTTTCTGAATCGCCTTCTGCGCAGCAGCAGCTCCGCGTTGTTATTGTCGGTCATGTCGATCATGGGAAATCAACTCTGATTGGCCGTCTTCTTTATGACACGGATAGTCTGCCGGAAGGAAAGTTTGAAGAGTTGAAAGCGCTCTGTAAAAAGCGGGGAACGGCTGCAATGGAATGGTCTTTTGTGCTTGATGCGTTTCAGGCCGAGCGTGACCAGAATATTACCATTGATACAACACAAATCTGGTTTTCAACGGCAATGCGTGAATATGTTATTATTGACGCGCCTGGTCACAGGGAATTTTTGAAAAATATGGTGTCTGGTGCAGCGGCTGCGGATGCTGCTGTTCTTGTTGTTGATGCTGGAGAAGGTGTGCGCGAGCAGACAAAGCGGCATGCTTATCTGTTGTCTTTGCTGGGACTGAAACAGGTTGCTGTTGTGGTTAATAAAATGGACATGGTCGGGCATGATCCCGAAGTTTTTGAAATGGTCTCCCGTCAGGTCAGGGATTATCTGGGATCAATCGGTTTACAGCCTACGCATATTGTGCCGGTTTCTGCACGTGAAGGCGATATGATTTCTGATCGCGGCTCTCACATGGACTGGTATCGTGGCAAGAGTCTTACGGACGTTCTGGATAGTTTTGAAATTTCGCTGCCCCCTATTGCGCG
Source organism: Alphaproteobacteria bacterium CG_4_9_14_3_um_filter_47_13 (assembly GCA_002789675.1). Classification (GTDB taxonomy): domain Bacteria; phylum Pseudomonadota; class Alphaproteobacteria; order Micavibrionales; family Micavibrionaceae; genus UM-FILTER-47-13. Next base: position 4,730 of record PFTR01000023.1, read on the forward strand.
GCATTTGCGGTTTCCTGTGCAGGATGTTTACCGTTCCGAAGGCAAGCGCATTATTGTTGGACGCATTGAAACAGGAATTTTGCGCACAGGGGATACACTATTTTTCTCCCCGACAAACGAGCAGGCAAAAGTGACGGCGATTGAAATCTGGCCGGAAGACAAAAGCAAGGTGGAAGCGCAGGCCGGAGAAGTGGTCGGCGTAACACTGGATGAACGTATTTTTGTCGAGCGGGGCCATATCGGGAGCCATACAAAGAACGCGCCGATGCTTTCAAATGTGTTTCGTGCCAATATAGCCTACGTCACATAAAATGATTCAATTTTGAAGAGGTCTTGGATAGAGCACATAAGCTGTTTTCTTATGGATTT